>NZ_PYFP01000006.1 GCF_003056055.1 Glaciimonas sp. PCH181 | reverse complement strand
GTGAAATGCGTAGAGATGTGGAGGAATACCGATGGCGAAGGCAGCCCCCTGGGATAACACTGACGCTCATGCACGAAAGCGTGGGAGCAAACAGGATTAGATACCCTGGTAGTCCACGCCCTAAACGATGTCTACTAGTTGTCGGGTCTTAATTGACTTGGTAACGCAGCTAACGCGTGAAGTAGACCGCCTGGGGAGTACGGTCGCAAGATTAAAACTCAAAGGAATTGACGGGGACCCGCACAAGCGGTGGATGATGTGGATTAATTCGATGCAACGCGAAAAACCTTACCTACTTTGACATGTACGGAACGCCTGAGAGATTAGGTGGTGCTCGAAAGAGAACCGTAACACAGGTGCTGCATGGCTGTCGTCAGCTCGTGTCGTGAGATGTTGGGTTAAGTCCCGCAACGAGCGCAACCCTTGTCATTAGTTGCTACGAAAGGGCACTCTAATGAGACTGCCGGTGACAAACCGGAGGAAGGTGGGGATGACGTCAAGTCCTCATGGCCCTTATGGGTAGGGCTTCACACGTCATACAATGGTACATACAGAGGGCCGCCAACCCGCGAGGGGAGCTAATCCCAGAAAGTGTATCGTAGTCCGGATTGTAGTCTGCAACTCGACTACATGAAGTTGGAATCGCTAGTAATCGCGGATCAGCATGTCGCGGTGAATACGTTCCCGGGTCTTGTACACACCGCCCGTCACACCATGGGAGCGGGTTTCACCAGAAGTAGGTAGCCTAACCGTAAGGAGGGCGCTTACCACGGTGGGATTCGTGACTGGGGTGAAGTCGTAACAAGGTAGCCGTATCGGAAGGTGCGGCTGGATCACCTCCTTTCTAGAGTTTGTACGGACATTAAGCGTCCACACTTATCGGTGTGTTAGTTAAAAGAAGAACAGTTATAGGTAGAGCGCGGTGCGCGTGCGATAGAGGGTTTATCGTTGACTACTGAAGTACTGATCCAAAGCGGGTCTGTAGCTCAGTTGGTTAGAGCACCGTGTTTGATAACGCGGGGGTCGTTGGTTCGAGCCCAACCAGACCCACCACAAGTTTATGGGGGCTTAGCTCAGCTTGGGAGAGCACCTGCTTTGCAAGCAGGGGGTCATCGGTTCGATCCCGTTAGCCTCCACCATATTGTTTGATTCCCAGAGCGGGGTTGAGCGTGGTGAAATATCAAACCTAAGTCAGGTATTACGCAGGGTTAAGACAGCGTGATGCGGCGCGATTTAGGTTTGATCTTTTTAAGATCATTGGCTGTTTGTTCTTTAACAATTTAGAAGAAGTAAAGATTCGTCCGCAGTGCGACAGCATTGTGGATGGGTATGATTGTATCAAATCAAAAAGTATTAAAAGAGTTCTCAAAAGAGCATACGAGAGTATGCAACTGCGAAAACACTTTGGATACGGCAAACGCTAAAGTAATACTCATAAGTAATATCCTATAACCGGTTTTTAGACGTGAAACGCGTCTAGAGGCTAACGTTATAGGGACAAGTGAATAAGTGCACATGGTGGATGCCTTGGCGATTACAGGCGATGAAGGACGTAGTAGCTTGCGATAAGCTGCGGGGAGCGAGCAAACACGCTTTGATCCGCAGATTTCCGAATGGGGAAACCCACCCTTTTAGGGTATTGCATACTGAATACATAGGTATGCAAGGCGAACGTGGCGAACTGAAACATCTAAGTAGCTACAGGAAAAGAAATCAACCGAGATTCCCAAAGTAGTGGCGAGCGAAATGGGAACAGCCTGCACGATTTAGCATCAGCGATAATGGAACACTCTGGAAATAGTGGCCATAGAGGGTGATAGCCCCTTACATGAAATCGGTGGTGTGGAACTAAGTGTGCGACAAGTAGGGCGGGACACGTGTAATCCTGTCTGAACATGGGGGGACCATCCTCCAAGGCTAAATACTCGTAATCGACCGATAGTGAACCAGTACCGTGAGGGAAAGGCGAAAAGAACCCCGGAAGGGGAGTGAAATAGATCCTGAAACCGTGTGCATACAAACAGTAGGAGCGGACTTGTTCCGTGACTGCGTACCTTTTGTATAATGGGTCAGCGACTTACATTCAGTGGCAAGCTTAACCGTATAGGGAAGGCGTAGAGAAATCGAGTCCGAATAGGGCGTTCAGTCGCTGGGTGTAGACCCGAAACCAAGTGATCTACTCATGGCCAGGATGAAGGTGCGGTAACACGCACTGGAGGTCCGAACCCACTAATGTTGAAAAATTAGGGGATGAGCTGTGGGTAGGGGTGAAAGGCTAAACAAACTTGGAAATAGCTGGTTCTCTCCGAAAACTATTTAGGTAGTGCCTCAAGTATCACCATCGGGGGTAGAGCACTGTTATGGCTAGGGGGTCATTGCGACTTACCAACCCATTGCAAACTCCGAATACCGATGAGTGCGAGCTTGGGAGACAGACGCCGGGTGCTAACGTCCGACGTCAAGAGGGAAACAACCCAGACCGCCAGCTAAGGTCCCAAAGATTGGCTAAGTGGCAAACGAAGTGGGAAGGCTAAAACAGTCAGGAGGTTGGCTTAGAAGCAGCCATCCTTTAAAGAAAGCGTAATAGCTCACTGATCGAGTCGTCCTGCGCGGAAGATGTAACGGGGCTAAGCCAGTCACCGAAGCTGCGGATATCAATTTATTGATATGGTAGGAGAGCGTTCTGTAAGCCTGCGAAGGTGTCTTGTAAAGGATGCTGGAGGTATCAGAAGTGCGAATGCTGACATGAGTAGCGATAATGGGGGTGAAAAGCCTCCACGCCGTAAGCCCAAGGTTTCCTGTTCAACGTTCATCGGAGCAGGGTGAGTCGGCCCCTAAGGCGAGGCAGAGATGCGTAGCTGATGGGAAGCAGGTTAATATTCCTGCACCGTCGTGTGATGCGATGGGGGGACGGATCGCGGAAGGTTGTCCGACTGTTGGAATAGTCGGTTTTTGGCTCAGAGAAGGCTGTTAGGCAAATCCGGCAGCGTAATTCAAGGGGTTGAGACGAGTGAATTTATTCACGAAGCAATCGGAAGTGGTTCCAAGAAAAGCCTCTAAGCTTCAGTCACACGAGACCGTACCGCAAACCGACACAGGTGGGCGAGATGAGTATTCTAAGGCGCTTGAGAGAACTCGGGAGAAGGAACTCGGCAAATTTGTACCGTAACTTCGGGATAAGGTACGCCCCGGTAGCTTGACTGGCTTGCGCCAGAAGGGTGAAAGGGCTGCAATAAAAAGGTGGCTGCGACTGTTTAATAAAAACACAGCACTATGCAAACACGAAAGTGGACGTATATGGTGTGACTCCTGCCCGGTGCTGGAAGATTAAATGATGGGGTGCAAGCTCTTGATTGAAGTCCCAGTAAACGGCGGCCGTAACTATAACGGTCCTAAGGTAGCGAAATTCCTTGTCGGGTAAGTTCCGACCTGCACGAATGGAGTAACGATGGCCACACTGTCTCCTCCCGAGACTCAGCGAAGTTGAAATGTTTGTGATGATGCAATCTACCCGCGGCTAGACGGAAAGACCCCATGAACCTTTACTGTAGCTTTGCATTGAATTTTGAACCAATCTGTGTAGGATAGGTGGGAGGCTTTGAAGCGTGAACGCTAGTTTGCGTGGAGCCAACCTTGAAATACCACCCTGGTTTGTTTGAGATTCTAACCTTGGTCCGTTATCCGGATCGGGGACAGTGCATGGTAGGCAGTTTGACTGGGGCGGTCTCCTCCCAAAGTGTAACGGAGGAGTTCGAAGGTACGCTAGGTACGGTCGGACATCGTGCTGGTAGTGCAATGGCATAAGCGTGCTTAACTGCGAGACTGACAAGTCGAGCAGGTACGAAAGTAGGACATAGTGATCCGGTGGTTCTGTATGGAAGGGCCATCGCTCAACGGATAAAAGGTACTCTGGGGATAACAGGCTGATTCCTCCCAAGAGTTCATATCGACGGGGGAGTTTGGCACCTCGATGTCGGCTCATCACATCCTGGGGCTGTAGCCGGTCCCAAGGGTATGGCTGTTCGCCATTTAAAGTGGTACGTGAGCTGGGTTTAAAACGTCGTGAGACAGTTTGGTCCCTATCTGCCGTGGGCGTTGGAAATTTGAAGGGGGCTGCTCCTAGTACGAGAGGACCGGAGTGGACGAACCTCTGGTGTACCGGTTGTCACGCCAGTGGCATTGCCGGGTAGCTAAGTTCGGAAGAGATAACCGCTGAAAGCATCTAAGCGGGAAACTTGCCTTGAGATGATATTTCCCGGGAACTAGATTCCCCTAAAGGGTCGTTCGAGACCAGGACGTTGATAGGCTGGGTGTGGAAGCGTAGTAATACGTTAAGCTAACCAGTACTAATTGCCCGTGCGGCTTGTCCCTATAACCTTAGCAGGTTATATATAAGCTAATGAGATATGTGTTTGCCTGAAAAGTGCAATCATACCCAGTGTTGGGGTAACGAAACCCTCGTTACCCCAACACATGAAACAAAACTTTACTTCTTCTAGATTGCGTTGTGTGTTGCCCGATTGGGAACATATGACACTACAGTTTATGCCTGATGACCATAGCGAGTTGGTACCACCCCTTCCCATCCCGAACAGGACCGTGAAACGACTTTGCGCCGATGATAGTGCTGCAACCAGTGTGAAAGTAGGTCATCGTCAGGCTTTTATTAGAAAACCCTCCCAGAGAAATCTGGGAGGGTTTTTGCTTTGGGCAATCGAAATCGAATCGAAATCGGATCGATAGTCCCGGTACCACCATTCTTCATATGTAAGCGTCGTTCAAAGGCCGTATTGACAGCCCCGCATTTCAGCGGCTATTGCTTTGGCGCAGATATGATCGCCAGCCTAGATGCCAGATTCCAAGGCAGGAAGTCATCAATTTGATTGACGGGATGATCGGCAATATGCGTCAGGACGTAGCGCAACCATGCTGCCGGATCGACGCCATTGAGTTTAGCCGTCCCAATGAGCGAGTAGATAGCGGCGGCACGTTCGCCGCCATTGTCGGAGCCTGCAAACAGATAATTACGTCGTCCAATGGCGATACCGCGCAATGCGCGTTCGGCGGCCGAATTATCGATCTCGATGCTGCCATCGTCGCAATAGCGGGTTAATGCTGGCCATAAATTGAGGGCGTACAGGATCGCCGCAGTAGTATCGGATTTGCGCGACAGCGTCAACAAACTTGCCCGCAGCCAGCTTTCCAACGCATCAATGAGCGGGCGCGACTGCGCCTGGCGCACTGCCTGTCTTACCTGTGGCGGTTTGCCACGTATGCTTGCTTCGATCTCATACAATGCGCCGATGCGGCGCAAGGCTTCAGTGGTGATTGGCGAGGCCCGTGCTGCATGCAAGTCGAAGAATTTGCGTCGCGCGTGCGCCCAGCACGCAGCCTCCTGTACACGACCGGTTGCATAAATCGCGTTGAATCCGGCATACGCATCGGCCTGCAGAACGCCGGCGAATTTCGCCAGATGGGTCTGAGGATGGATACCTTTGCGGTCCGGCGTGTAAGCGAACCAGACTGCCGGGGCATCGGTTGATCCCGATGGCCGGTCGTCGCGGACATACGTCCACAGTCTGGCTGTTTTGGTCTTGCCATTGCCGGGTGCCAGTACCGGGATCGGGGTGTCGTCGGCATGTAATTTGGTCGTTGCCATCACATGACGGCGTACCGCATCGACCAGCGGTCGCAGCAGGCTGCTGGCAGCACCGACCCAGTCTGCCAATAATCCCCGATCCAGTTCCACACCTTCCCGGGCATAGATGACCGATTGCCGGTAGAGCGGAAGATGATCAGCGAACTTGCTCACCAGAATATGGGCGAGTAATCCGGGCCCCGCCAGACCGCGTGCAATCGGACGGCTGGGTGCCGGCGCCTGGACGATGCAGTCGCAGCAGGTGCAAGCGAGTTTGGGACGCACATGCCGGATGACCCGAAAGCTGGCCGGGACGAATTCAAGTTGCTCGGCAACGTCACTGCCGAGATGACGCAAATCGCCACCGCAATCGGGGCAGGCGGCATGCTCTGGCGTATAGATCTTCTCGTCCCGGGGCAAATGGGGCGGTAGCGGTTTGCGTGGTATCTTCGGACGCACTGGCTTCGTTGCCGGGGCAGCGCTGGCAACGTCACTTTCTTCTGTCTGCAAATCTTCTAACCGTAATTCGAGTTGTTCAATTTGCCGGTCCAGCTTCTCGGATTTGCGGCCGAACTGCAGCCGTTTGAGTTTGGCGATGAAGAGCTTGAGGTGTTCGATTTCGATGCGATGTGAGGACAGTGCGTCCTGTAGCTGCGCCACCGTTTCCCCGTGCAACGCAATGACCGCATCACGATCGGTAATCATCGCTTTTAAAGCGCTGATATCGTCGGGAAGGTGGGGCGGCGTTGACATGCCCGTAGTTTACCGAATGACGTCGATGTTTACAAGCCTGACAGGGGCCGTTGCGTGCGCTCGGGACGTCGCCAATCGATCCCTTCCAGCAACATTGACAGTTGCGCTTGCGACAGACAAACCGCGCCTTCGCTTGCCTGCGGCCAGATGAAGCGGCCGCGTTCCAGCCGTTTGGCCAGCAGACACAGCCCGTCGCCGGTCCACCACAAGATCTTCAAAATATCGCCACGTCGGCCACGAAACACGAAGACGTGACCGCTAAACGGGTCATCGGCCAATGCCGTTTGCACCTTGGCTGCCAACCCATTAAAACCGCAACGCATATCGGTCACGCCTGCTGCGATCCAGATCCGCGTTCCTGCTGGCAAACCGATCATGCCAGCAACCGGGCCAGCACCATGGAAAGCATAGACGGATCCACCACGCCCTCGACTCGAAGTCGCGCCTTACCTATTTCCAGGACCATCACGCCGGTCGGTGTAACGGCCGTGGTGAAGACTGGCTTGGCAGGGGATGGTTGCCGAGGGTCGCCAAGAACTACTGGCAGCAATTTGACGGACTTGCCTGAGGCAATCTCATAGGCTCCTGCACGAAACAATTTACGCCAGGTAAATACCTGGTTCGCATTCACATCGTGGGCCCGCGCCACCCGCGACACCGAGGCCCCAGCCATCAAGGATTGTTCGACCACCATGCGTTTGAAATCAATCGAATGTTGCCGATAACCACTGCGCTTAGAGGGAGTAACCGACTCAATATTTGTGTCCATAATTTGAAGTTGTGGGCACAATCGATTTGTACCCTCCAACGCAATCATGCGGACATTTGAGGATTAGGTATAGACGGTTTTGAGCGCACGCTTACCTTCATATAATCCGCCGTCACACATCAGCCAATCAGCATCCAACAAAATATCAAGCTACAAAATGACTATCCCAAACGTCAACATGGGGTGCTACAAGATAATCTCGTAGCACCCCACGTCAATATGTATTCCAAAGAAGGTCTATTTCCCAACTAAGGTAGGAATCTAGTCTTTAGAAACGATAAGCCGCACGTATAACGGCAAAATTCGCGCCACTATTCGGCTCTTTAATGCTGCCGTTGGAGAAGTGCTGCAATTTCAGTCCAAGATCCAGACCATTGCTGAAGACATAGCCTGCGCCTAAATGATCGCCGAACTCAAATGCTGTCGAGAAACGACGGCTATTGTTATCGTATAAATGGGACATCAGATGGACGCCGATCCCAGCTTCAGCGTAAGCGCCTTTTTTATCGTCGCGTTGAAAGCGAAATACTGGCGTGAAACCAATATCAGTCAAATTCTTCTGCTGGCCGGGAATATTCTGATATTGATTCTGTCTGAACTCCGCCAAGCTCAAGTCCCAATAGCCGCCGATATGCGTGCCATTTGATTGCCACCATTTGCTGTTCCAATCCCATTGGGTAGCAAGGCGGACAAATTGGCTTTTATTACCGGTTCCCACTTCTAATGACGCAGAGTCCGGTGTGTAATTAATAGCATGGGCCGCCTGTGTGCCAATTATGCCGACTAATAAGCATCCGGTAGCCAGGATTTTAAAACCCATATTTTTTTTAAGCATAAAGACTTTCGACATAAGAAAATAAAAGAATCGGAGTGTAAATCAATGATGAAGAACACACATCTGACTCGGAGACCTGTGCTTCAAAATAATAGTCATAAATAGTAGTTCAAAATTCCTATTCTTGCCAAATAAGCGTGATTCAGTCGCGTAAAGAACACAGATACAAACTAGGATTTAGTTGACGACTTAGGATGATTTTCAAAGATTTATGGATTGCTAAATGGCAAAGCCGTAGACGTTATCCAACATGCCAGTAAAAGCAAGATATCTAACCACCATTGCCTTGAGTATGAAGACACGATCAAAGCTTAGGGTTCACGGCTGAACGCTCATCCCTAGCCATTGCCCACATCGCCGATATCACCGATATCATACGGCTCCCACCAATCGCGTATCGAATATCACGATCACGCAGCAGCCGGTTTTAAATACGATTCCGTCAGGTTTACCCAATAACTACCGCCGATAGGTAGTAATTCGTCATTAAAATCATAGCTCGCATTATGTAAGTTGCAAGGACCAAGTCCATGACCGCCATCGCGATGATCGCCTGATCCATTTCCTAAAAATACGTAGCAGCCCGGTTTATGCTGCAACATAAACGAAAAATCTTCCGCACCCATAGTCGGCTCCACCGTGGCATCGACATTCTCAACGCCCGACATTGCCTGCATGACCGACACTGCAAACGCAGTTTCTTTTGGATGATTGATTAGCGGCGGGTAATTGCGATGAAAACGAAAATCCACTTCGGCGCCGAAAGCCGCCACGGTGTGCTGAGCAATATCCCGCATGCGTTGCTCAATGATATCGAGTACGTCTACCGAGAAAGTACGCACCGTTCCAATGAGTGTTGCCTCATCAGGAATGACATTGGTCGCGCTGCCAGAGTGAATTTGTGTGATCGATAAGACCGCAGAATCATTTGGATTGATATTGCGTGCGACGATGGTTTGCCAGCTTTGGGCGATTTGCACCGCGACCATCACCGGATCAATGCTTTTATGCGGTTGGGCGGCGTGCGAGCCTTTGCCCTTCACAATCACTTCAAACTCATTACTAGACGCCATCATTGGCCCCGGCGTGACGCCAAATTTACCGGCGGGCATGCCGGGCCAGTTATGCATGCCAAATACCGCTTCCATCGGGCATTGCTCAAACAGACCATCATCAATCATCCGTTGCGCGCCTGCGCCGCCTTCTTCTGCCGGTTGAAAAATCAAATAGACCGTGCCGTCAAAGTCGCCATGAAGAGATAAATGACGCGCCGCGCCTAATAACATCGCGGTATGACCGTCATGGCCGCATGCATGCATTTTGCCTGCGTGTTGTGACGCATGTGCGAAGGTATTTAATTCTTGTACCGGCAATGCATCCATGTCGGCGCGCAGCCCAATGGCGCGATCGCTGCTGCCTTTTTTGATGATCCCAACAACGCCGGTGATACCCAGTCCGCGTATAACCGGGATATTCCATTCGGTCAATTTACTGGCGACGACGTCAGCGGTACGTTGTTCTTTATAGCAAAGCTCTGGATGCGCGTGCAAGTCGCGGCGAATTGCCTGGATTTCAGTATGGAACTGGATAATCGGGTCGATCAATTTCATCATTTTCTCCTGAATTACTGCTTGCCATCGCGCAAGGAAGCGATTTTTTGCGGCACTTGTAAACTGTGTATATTACCTTTACTCGGACGCTCAGTGTTCTATCCGGCAATTACACGCGGCGAATCGTATTAATCGATTTGTCTGAGCGAAGCAGTGGCGCTTAGCTTTGATGCGCCGGTTACATCGGACTGCGCTATTGCTCTATGGCATGCAGGAAGCTGCGGCCCTCGAATGCTGTTTTCTTAGCTTGCCGAAGCCGCGCTGTTTTTTGAAATCTCCTATGAAGACGCGCAGGATTTGTTAAAGTAATGCACTTACCTGCCTCAGCGTTATTTGAACCATCAGGACTACCATGACCACATCCATTATCCGTGCGGCCTGTCCGCACGATTGCCCCGATACTTGCGCGCTATTGGTTACCGTCAAAGACGGCGTCGCCACAGAAGTGCGCGGCGATCCCGATCATCCGAGTACCGCAGGCGTTCTCTGCACCAAAGTGTCGCGGTACACCGAGCGCACGTATCACAAAGATCGCTTGCTCTATCCCCAGAAACGCGTCGGTGGCAAGGGCGATGGGAAATTCGTGCGGATTAGCTGGGATGAAGCGCTGGATACGATAGCCGCCGAGTTGGGAACGATCGCCGCTCAGGATCCGCAGGCAATACTGCCTTACAGCTATGCGGGCACGATGGGGTTGGTGCAAGGCGAGTCGATGGCGATGCGCTTCTTCAATCGGATTGGGGCTTCGTTGCTGGACCGCACCATTTGCGCGTCGGCGGGCGGTGCCGGGTATAAATATACGGTCGGCACAAGGATGGGAACCGACCTTGAGCAATTTCAGAATGCCAAACTTATCCTGATCTGGGGCGGCAATCCTATCGCCTCCAATCTGCATTTATGGATGCGCGTGCAGGAAGCCAAACGCCATGGTGCAAAGCTGATTGCGATTGATCCTTACCGCTCGCTCACAGCTGAAAAATGTCATCAGCATATTGCCCTGCTGCCGGGAACGGATGCCGCATTGGCGCTTGGCATGATGCACGTGTTGATTGCCGAGAACTTGTTAGACCATGACTATATTGCGCAACACACTTTCGGTTTTGAGCAGTTGAAAGAACGTGCGCTGGAATGGCCGCCAGAACGTGTCGCCGAAGTATGCGGAATCGATGCGCAGCAAGTCATCCAACTAGCGCGCGATTATGGCGAAGCGGCGCTGGCTGGCAATGGTGCCGCGATTCGTATTAATTATGGTTTGCAACGGGTTCGCGGCGGCGGCATGGCAGTGCGCAATATCGCCTGCCTTCCAGCATTGGTAGGCGCCTGGCGGAACGCCGCCGGCGGTGTGCAATTATCGGTCTCGGATAGCTTCCCGAAGAATCTGCAAGCGTTACAACGCCCCGATCTGCTGCTTCGACACGGCGTGCCATCGCGGACGATTAATATGAGTACGATAGGCGATGATTTGCTGCGTGAAACTTCCGCTGATTTCGGCTCTAAAATTGCGGCGGTAATTGTGTATAACGCCAATCCCGTAGCCGTCGCGCCAGAATCGCGCAGCGTCGCGCAAGGCTTCGCCCGAGAAGATTTATTTACCGTCGTGCTGGAACATTTTCAGACCGATACCGCCGATTACGCCGATATTCTGTTACCGGCCACAACTCAGCTTGAACATCTCGACGCTCACTCCGCGTATGGCCATTTATATATGCTGGCGAACAATCCGGCGATTACGCCATTAGGGGAATCAAAGCCAAATACCGAGATATTCCGATTGCTGGCGGCACGCATGGGCTTTGATGAAGACTGTTTTAAAGAGAGCGATGATGCGATTGCTGCACAAGCTTTTGATCGACGTAATGAACGTGCGATAAATTTCGATTGGGCATCCTTAAAATTGAAGGGCTGGCAAAAATTGAACGTGCCCGATGCGCCGTTCGCCAACGGTGGTTTTGCCACGCCATCGGGTAAATGCGAGTTCTTCAGCGCGCTTATGCAAGCCGATGGTCTGGACCCATTGCCGACCTATATTCCTCCGTATGAATCGGTTGCCAGCAATCCAACTTTGGCGGCCAAATATCCGTTAGCGATGATCTCGCCGCCAGCGCGCAATTTTCTGAATTCCAGTTTTGTAAATGTGCAAAGTCTGCGTGATACCGAGGGCGAGCCGCATCTCGATATGCATCCCACCGATGCCGCGCATCGCGGTATTTTGACTGGCGGCAGCGTGCGTATTTTTAATGATCGCGGCACCTTTAACGCCAAGGTCAGAATCACCGAAAAAGCCAGGCCAGGCTTAGTTGTCGGCCTGTCTATCTGGTGGAAAAAGTTTGCCACCGACGGTAAAAATGTGAATGAGCTGACTAGCCAGCGCTTGACGGATATGGGACGAGCACCGACGTTTTATGACGTCCTGGTTGAGGTAGAAGCCTTGCCGTAAGGCCTCACGAAAATATTCGCAACGCAGGCATTTTCCCCTCACTATTTTGGCCATTGTGACGACGTTTTAGAAGGACGCGAAGAGTGCTTGCGACGAAAAAAATACGTGCCTCAGTGAGCGTTTGCGCGGCTGCATTATGTCTGTCGCAGCTTAGCGGTTGCGCCCAATTTAGCTATTACGCGCAAGCGGTCCACGGCCAGTTTTCGTTACTCGCACAAGCGCGTCCGATTGCTAGTTGGCTGGATGATCCGTCAGCCAGCGATAAGTTGAAATCTCAGCTGCGCACGGTCAAGCAAATTCGTCAGTTTGCTATCGACGAATTGACTTTGCCAGACAATGGAAGTTATCGCAATTATGCACAATTACAACGCAAATTCGTGTTGTGGAATGTGGTTGCGGCACCGGCGTTATCATTGACGCCAAAACAGTGGTGCTTCCCGGTTGCTGGCTGTGTTTCTTACCGTGGATATTACGATCAGCAAAGCGCGCAAAAATACGGCGCCCAACTTCGTAGCGAAGGCTATGACGTACAAGTTTTAGGGATTCCGGCCTACTCGACACTGGGTTGGTTTAATGATCCGGTCATGTCGACTTTTATCAATTATCCCGATGCTGAACTGGCGCGATTAATTTTTCATGAGCTGGCGCATCAGGTGCTGTACGTTAAGGACGACACCGATTTCAACGAATCCTTCGCGACTTCTGTGGAAGAGGCCGGGGCCGAACGTTGGCTGGCCGCTAATGGTGATGAACACAGATATCAGGCATATCGCGATTTTGAAGCCCGTAAAACGGCATTTTTGGCTTTGCTGCTGAAGTATCGGCAGCAGTTACAGGACACCTATACCAGCCATATTAGTGATGCTGACAAGCTGCAAAACAAGGCGCGCATCTTTGCAGCGCTTCAGGATGAATACAAACTGTTGAAAATAAAGTGGGACGGCTATGCTGGATATGACCGTTGGTTTGCCGAACCGTTATCGAACGCGCATCTGGCATTGGTGGCGACTTATTACGACCTGGTTCCCGGCTTTCGTGCACTGCTGGCGCAGCAACATAGTTTCGCGCAATTTTACGTTGCCGTTGCCAAGTTAGCGAAATTACCGAAAGATGAGCGGCGTCGTCAATTGATGGCTTTGGCCGCGTTGCCGGCACGATAAATTGAACATTTAACCGAAGCGTCAACGCCAAAATGAGTAGGACCGATGGGGATGAATATGTATCAACTATTGATGAAAAAGCCACATTTTACTTAACTTGTCAGTGCCGAGGAGTTATTCGAATATCGTCAAAATGCTTGCAACCTGGCCCCATGCCCGCTAGCATCGCGATAGAATAAAACAATCGTGCTTTTTTATTGCAACATGATCCCCTTCAATGGGCCTGCTCGACTTAGGGAGTCGATTCTGCCGCACCGCAGCAGGTAGTCCCTTTACAAGAATGCATTAATAACAACTAGAGGCAAAGACAAAACATGGATAAATTTTGGCTTAAATCGTATCCCGAAGGCGTTCCCGCCGAAATTGATTATTCCCCGTATCGTTCTTTAGTGCATCTGCTAGAGGAATCATTTCAGAAATATGCAACGCGTAACGCCTACGTTTGTATGGGTAAATATCTGACCTATGCTGAGATTGACCAGTTGTCAAAGAAAGTGGGAGCATGGCTGCAAACCAAAGGTTTGAAAAAAGGTGCGCGGGTAGCCATCATGATGCCCAACGTACTGCAATATCCTGTCGTTATTGCTGCCGTTCTGCGTGCCGGTTATACCGTTGTGAACGTCAATCCTTTGTACACGCCGCGTGAGCTGGAACATCAGTTAAACGACTCTGGCGCAGAAGCGATTTTCATCCTCGAAAATTTCGCTACGACCTTGCAGCAAGTGATTGCACGGACCAAGATTAAACATACCGTAGTTGCCAGCATGGGTGACTTAATGGGGGCCAAAGGGCTGATCGTTAATCTGGTTGTACGGCATGTCAAAAAAATGGTGCCCGCATATGCGTTGCCCGGTTCTGTTTCATTTAAACGCGTATTGTCGGATGCTTCGGCGCTCTCTTTGAAGCCGGTTGACATGACGCAAACCGACGTTGCTTTTTTGCAGTACACCGGCGGGACTACCGGCGTATCGAAAGGGGCGACGTTATCGCATCGGAACGTGATTGCGAATGTCTTGCAAGCGGAGGCCTGGTTGTCGCCCGGTTTAGACAAAGGTCCAAAGATCGAGCAATTGGTTTTTGTCTGTGCGTTACCGCTGTATCACATCTTCGCGTTGACGGCCTGCTGCATGTTTGGCATGCGCACTGGCGCGCTTAATTTGCTTATCCCAAATCCGCGTGATATCGCAGGGCTGATCAAAGAATTGTCCAAGTATCAAATTAATACTTTCCCAGCAGTGAATACGCTATACAACGCGCTGGTGAATCATCCTGATTTTGCCAAGTTGGATTTCTCCGGTTATCGGGTCTGCGTTGGGGGCGGGATGGCGGTTCAAAAGGCCGTTGCTGATAAATGGATGAAGGTTACGGGTTGTCCGATTATTGAAGGTTACGGGCTGTCTGAGACGTCGCCAATTGCTTGCGCTAATCCGCCCACTATCGCGGAATATAACGGCACGATTGGGTTGCCGTTGCCGTCGACTGATGTGGCGATTCTGGATGATGCTGGTAATCCGGTGGCGGTGGGGCAGGCGGGTGAAATTGCTATTCGTGGGCCGCAGGTGATGGTTGGGTATTGGAATCGTCCGGATGAAACGGCGCTGGTTATGACGCCGGATGGCTTCTTTAAATCTGGTGATATCGGGGTGATGGATGAGCGTGGTTACACTAAAATTGTTGATCGTAAAAAAGACATGATTTTGGTCTCTGGCTTTAATGTTTATCCGAATGAAGTTGAGGGTGTGTTGATGGAGCATCCGGGGGTGTTGGAGTGTGCTTGTATTGGGGTGCCGGATGAGCATGCTGGCGAAGTTGTTAAGATTTTCGTCGTGCGTAAGGATCCGGCGTTGACGGCGGATCAATTGATGACTTTTTGTCGAGAGCAATTGACCGGGTATAAGCGGCCTAAATATATTGAGTTTCGGACTGAACTACCTAAAACTAATGTTGGGAAAATTTTGCGACGTGAGTTGCGGGATGAGAAGGTTGTGCAGAAGCAGGTTGCTTGATTTTGACGGGGTAGGTCAACTTCAACAACTACTGCAACTGCAAAAATAACCGCCGCTGCCGCTTAATCGAAAATATCTATATTAGTTATTTTCTTTTTCATGAAAAATCCCCGATTAGGCTATGAACCTATCGGGGATTTTTTTATGGCGAACCTTTTTCGCTCGTGGCGCTAATTCCTTACCATTCTGCGAAACTGCCATCTTTGTGGCGCCAGATTGGATTGCGCCACCGGTGTCCTAGCGCTGCCCGTTCTTTTACGTATTCTTCGTTGATTTCTATCCCAAGTCCAGGGCCTTGCGGGATGGTGACGTAACCTTCGTTGTAGGCAAATACGGTGGGATCGACGACGTAATCTAGCAGGTCATTGCTTTTGTTGTAATGGATGCCCAGGCTTTGTTCTTGAATGAAAGCATTGTACGAAACTGCATCGACTTGCAGGCAGGCTGCTAGCGCGATTGGACCGAGCGGGCAGTGCAGAGCGACGGCTACGTCGTAGGCTTCGGCCATGGTGGCGATTTTGCGGGTTTCGGTGATGCCGCCTGCGTGTGATACGTCTGGCTGGATGATGTCGACGTAGCCTTCGCTTAGCACGCGTTTGTAATCCCAGCGTGAATACAAGCGTTCGCCTAGTGCGATTGGTGTGCTGGTCAGATGCGCTAATTCTTTTAGGGCTTCGTAGTTCTCACTCAGGACCGGTTCTTCAATGAACATCAGCTTATATTGCTCTAGTTCTTTGATCAGAATTTTTGCCATTGGTTTATGGACGCGGCCGTGGAAGTCTACGCCGATGCCGATATTTGGACCGACTGCTGCACGTACGGCAGCGACATTGGCCAGCATCGCCTCTACTTTGTCATATGAATCAACGAACTGTAATTCTTCAGTGCCGTTCATTTTGACGGCGCTGAATCCGCGTGCGACGGCATCTTTGGCTGCTGCTGCAGTGTCGGCCGGCCTGTCGCCGCCGATCCAGGAATAGACCTTGATGCTATCGCGTACGGGGCCGCCCAATAGCTGGCTGACCGAGACGCCTAGCGCTTTACCTTTGATATCCCATAGCGCCTGATCAATGCCAGCCAGTGCGCTCATGTGGATTGCGCCGCCGCGATAAAACCCGCCGCGATACAGTACGGTCCAGTGATCTTCGATGTTGCGTGGATCTTTACCGATCAGATAATCCGCTAGCTCTTCCACTGCTGCCGCCACGCTGTGCGCACGACCTTCTACTACCGGTTCGCCCCAACCTACAACGCCTTCGTCAGTTTCAATTTTTAAAAAGCACCACCGCGGCGGCACAATGTAGGTCGTTAATTTTGTGATTTTCATTTAGTCATCTCCTTATTTTTTTATGCTCGACTAGGCTAGTGCGCGCCAGGCGGCGACGAATTGCTGCGCATTTTTGCTGACTTCTTCGGCAGACATGCCGGGCTTATAGAGGGCTGATCCCAGGCCGAATCCAGAAGCCCCGGCGGCCATAAATGTTGCCATGTTTTCTGGTGTAATACCGCCGACCGGAACCAGCGCGATATTCGTGGGAATCACGGCACGCCAGGCTTTGACGACGTTGGGGCCAAGCTGCTCGGCAGGAAACATTTTGAGAACGTCTGCGCCCGCAGCCAGCGCTGCAAACGCTTCGGTGACGGTGGCGACGCCGGGCGCGCATGCCATTCCAGCACGTTTGGCAGCGCCGATGACGGCAGCATCGCTATGCGGCATGACGATGATTTCACCGCCCGCATTTTTTACTTCTGCCACCATCGCAGTTGTTAACACAGTTCCCGCGCCCACTACGCAATCAGCGGCTAGCGTGGTGCGTAATATACGGATACTTTCAAACGGTTCGGGTGAATTTAAAGGGACTTCAATGACACGAAACCCAGCGGCGTAAAGCGCCATGCCGATAGCGGCAACTTCGCTGGGAAGTACTCCGCGCAAAATCGCAATCATGCCGCATTGTTGCATCGCATTTTTTAGCATTTGAACTTTCTTGGAGGGCTGATATTAATATTTTTGTACGTCGGTTATTTGCCGGATGAAGGCGTTGCTGCAATCAATTCAGCCTGTACTGCCAGCATCCATAAACCGCGTTCCGTCGCTTGACTGGCGACTTCTGCATGACTGATTTCATAGACTTCCAGCGCCTTCATATAACGCGCGCACAATGCCGTGTCGCCGATCAAAATAATTTGACGCGGCGGATGCGCTTGTTCTTCCAGTGAGGCGCGTAAAACGGCGATTTCATGACCAATGAGTAAGCCCGATAAATATTCACGTTGACCTGCGCCGTCCAGCGCGCCGGTCAATCCGAGTGTGCGCGAACTAAAAATAGTGGAGAGCACACCAGCGCGACCAGCGACCGTTTGTGCGACTTCCAATCCACGCAAAAATGCTGCATTGGCAGCATCGTCGGCACCAAATTCAAAGGCCGTCTCCGGCTGCATAGTGCGGCCTAAAATGGTGTGCGCACAGAGCGCGGCGTAGACTTCGCCGGTCATGAACGTATCGAAATGCTGGATCATCGGTTCGCTACTGTGTTGATGCACGCGTATCCATTTGGAATGTGTACCCGGCAAACCGATCAGCACGTCATCGACTAGTTTTTTATGTTTTTCAGCAGAGATCGCTAATGCGCCGATGACCTGCGTTTCTTCACCGCGCATAACGTTAGGCAAGTCGGTGTGCTGTATCAGGCCCGGTACGATATGGACGGTTAATCCATCGTTTGTTTGTACCGCTTGCAATGTTTTGCCGATCTGATCGATGGCGATTGGCGTCGTTAAGTATGGCGCTTCGCGCCATCCCTGCATGCTGCCGATCATGCCGCAGGCGATGATCGGTGTTTCTGGTGCTGCCGCGATCCAGTCGCCGCAAGCTTGTCTGAAAGCCAGTTCGAAGCCAGCCTTGTCACCGAAAGCAAGCTCTTCCTCAGCCGTGACTGCGGGTAAATGCATGATCCCCCAGGGAAAACTGCGTTGTTCCAGCACCTCGCCACGATATCCGAGGCGATATGCGCGTAACGATGAAGTGCCCCAGTCCAGCGCGATTAATTGAGTGTGCTGCATGAGATTGCCTTCATCGTGGTCGTTGGTGGCGAGATTTTGGTGTGACTATTTATTGCGGGCTTGCTGTTCGCCGTTGCTTCAGTGCATTTAGCAGATGCCGACGGCTGATAAAAATGTAGCATTGCGCACCAATCATCGCACTCTAGACCTTCGCATTTGGATTGTCAATATATGATACGTAGTACCAATATATGGGATTTTTACAGATTTTGTGTAAAATACTGGTTATTGCCTATCTTTTCCGGGCAAGCCCGATGCACGATACTTTTTATTGATTGAATAAAACGAAAGTCCCGAAATGATGAAGCCACTGGCGGCAGATGATGGAACCCAAAATGGGTCGTCCCCCACGGGCACGCAAACGTTAATGCGCGGATTGGCAGTGGTCCATGCGGTTGCTGCCGGTGCGCGTGATTTGATGCAAATTGCCGCCGCAGTCGGGACCACCCGCAGCACCACGCACCGGCTGGCCAGTTGTCTGGTGCAAGAGCGTTATTTGCGGTTCAGCTTAAACACCGGTTACGCGTTAGGTCCAAAATTGATCGAACTGGGCTTTCAAGCGCGGGAAGAAGTCTCGCTTTCGGTCGTGGCCCGGCCTTTTCTGGAATCGCTGGCAGAGCAAACGAATGACACGATTCATCTTGCCGTTCGTGACGCCGATGACGTTATTTATCTGGATAAAATTCCAGGCAAAAAAGGTTTGGAAATGCGTTCCCGCGTCGGCCACAGAATGCCGATTGCGACGACCGGTGTCGGCAAAGCGTTAATGCTGGAACTGACGGAGGACCGCTGGAAAGATTTGTATGAGAAGCGCACGTTTGCGCACAGCGCCGACAGCGCAAAATTACTCAAAAAGGGGAGTTGGACGGAGTTTCTGGAACACATGCAGCAATATGCGAAAGGCGGCTTTTCTTTCGATCTGGAAGACAACGAACCATCGATCCGTTGTGTCGCTGCACCGATACGCGACGCCAGCCACGCTATTGTCGCCGCCATCAGCGTGTCTAGCACCTTGCCGTACATGCCCTATAAACGCATGCAGGCATTAATTCCTATTGTGAAGCAGGCAGCCGCCGCTATCTCGACCGAGTTGGGCGCAGCCGCCACTTGATACAGGTAAAAGCAGCGCTTTGCCGAAAATCTCGCTGAAATTTACTTAACTTTCAAACAAAATTCTAACTAAATTCATATTGAATTACGCCTTTTGACCGCCATTTAACGCATTGGTGGAATTTGTCGTGGCTTACGGCTTGAATCGGTTGCAACGTAGGTCAGCGTGGCTTCGGTCACTTTAACGGTCTCCGCCTGCAAGCGATTGCGTTCGGCGTAGACTTCTACATTAACGGTAATCGAAGTATTGCCGACTTTGACAATCTCGGCGTAAATCGACAGTAAATCACCGACGAAGACGGGATTTTTAAAGATAAACGAATTTACCGCGATGGTGGCAACCCGGCCATTAGCACGGCGAGTCGCAGGTAACGAGCCGGCAATATCGACTTGCGCCATAATCCAGCCGCCAAATACGTCGCCATATACATTGGCGTCGCTTGGCATTGGCATTACCCGCAATTGCGGCATTTTCCCGTTCGGTAGTGCATTCGGATTGATGGTGTTATTTTGTTCAGTCATTTTGAAATTCCTTAAGCCCTACAACTACAATAATTGGTCGCCCTGTAGCATAAACCATTCATAAGATTCTATCCATGCGTCGCTATTCCACTTCTGCAGATTCTGCTAACCCAGCATCTCAGCCCTCGCCCCCATCGGCCGCAAAAAAACGCAGCGATTGGGTCACTTTAAAGACATTGCTGCCGTATTTATGGACGTATAAATGGCGGGTCTCGTTGGCGCTGTTATTTTTGGTAGGCGCAAAAATGGCCAACGTCGGCGTACCGCTGGTCCTCAAACGCCTGGTCGATAGCATGACCATCACCGCGGCGCATCCGCAAGCGATGTTGGTGTTGCCGTTAGGTATCCTGGCGGCGTATGGCGCACTACGATTAAGCACGACTTTGTTCACTGAATTGCGCGAATTTGTCTTTGCGCGGGTGACGCAGCGGGCCGTCAGAACGATTGCTTTGCAGGTGTTTCGGCATCTGCATGCGTTGTCGTTACGTTTTCATCTGAATCGACAAACCGGTGGAATGACGCGGGATATCGAACGCGGAACGCGCGGGATTTCGTCGCTAGTGTCTTACGCCTTATTTAGCATTTTGCCAACGCTGGTTGAGATTTCTTTGGTACTGAGTTATCTGGCGATTCATTACGATATCTGGTTCACGGTCATCACCTCAGTGGCGTTGATTACCTATATTACTTTTACTGTAGTTGTGACGGAATGGCGAACGCATTTTCGCCGTACGATGAATGCGCTGGACTCCAAAGCGAATACCAAAGCGATCGATTCCCTGATCAACTATGAAACCGTTAAATATTTTGGCAATGAAGCGTACGAAGCCAAGCGTTACGACGACGGTTTGATGGATTATGAAACGGCGGCGGTCAAATCGCAGACCTCGTTGTCGTTGCTCAATACCGGTCAGTCATTGATTATCGCCATCGCTGTAACGTTGATTTTGTGGCGCGCAACGCAGGGTGTGATCGACGGTAAGATGACATTGGGCGATTTGGTACTGGTGAATTCATTCATGATCCAGTTATATATTCCGTTGAATTTTCTGGGTGTGATTTATCGCGAAATCAAGCAAAGTCTGGCCGATATGGAACGGCTGTTTTCGCTATTGGACGAGAACCGCGAAATTGCCGACGGGCCCGATGCCACGCCATTGTTCACCACCGGCGCACAAGTACATTTCTCGCACGTTGATTTTAGTTACGAAAGCAACCGGCAGATTCTGTTCGATGTCGACTTTACGATTGCGGCGGGTACGACTACGGCTGTGGTCGGCCATAGCGGTTCGGGCAAGTCGACGCTATCGCGTTTGCTGTTTCGTTTTTATGATATCGATCACGGAAAAATCACGATTGATGGGCAAGATTTGCGCGACGTGACGCAAACTTCGTTGCGGCAAGCAATCGGTATCGTGCCGCAAGATACCGTGCTGTTTAATGACAGTATCGAATACAACATTGCCTATGGCATGCCGGGCGCGAGCAAAGAGCAGGTTATCGCGGTGGCGAAAGCGGCGCATATTCATGACTTTATTGTGTCGCTGCCCGATGGTTATGCATCGATGGTGGGTGAGCGAGGTTTAAAACTTTCCGGTGGCGAAAAGCAGCGCGTAGCGATTGCCCGCACACTGCTGAAAAATCCGGCGTTGCTAATTTTTGACGAGGCGACGTCTGCGCTCGATTCAAAATCCGAGCAAGCGATCCAGACCCAGCTAAAAGAAATTGCCAAGAACCGGACTACGCTGGTAATTGCGCACCGCCTGTCGACCATCGCCGACGCGCAGCAGATTCTGGTGCTGGATCACGGCCGCATCATCGAACGCGGCACGCACGGACAATTGCTGGCTGCCGCCGGTGCATATTCACAAATGTGGGAACGCCAGCAAGCGCATCCGGAAGAAGCCGCCGCATCGCCGCAGTCGGTGCCATCGATGCCGTTCGCCGAGGCTTGAGAAAGTTGACGGATTTGCGCTAGCATCAGGATTAGTTGGCCGAGTGGGCGTTAAAACCCCTCGGCCATTTTTGCGTCAGCCAATTTTTTTATGCGCCTATTAACCCTTCCGACGGTGACTCGCGTTACGATAGCGCTATGGAAAGTAAATGGTTAGAAGACTTTATTTCGTTGGCCGAAACGCATAGTTTCAGCCGTTCGGCAGAATTGCGTCACGTCACGCAGCCTGCGTTTTCGCGCAGAATTCAATCGCTTGAGGCGTGGCTGGGGGCGGATTTGATCGATCGCACTTCGTACCCGACCCGCTTAACGCCATCGGGCGAAGTGTTTTATGAGCAGGCGATGGAAATGCTCGGGCAGATTAATAATGCCCGTGCGCTGATGCGTGGTAAGCGTCCGACCGGATTAAGTACCGTCGATTTCGCCGTGCCGCATACGTTGTCATTGACGTATATGCCGCGCTGGATAAGGCTGCTTGAAGCCGACTTCGGCCCCCTTAGCACGCGGTTAATTGCACTTAATGTCCATGATGCGGTGATGACGATGGTAGATGGCGGTTGCGATCTGCTCTTGTGTTATCACCATCCGCGCCAGCCGGTGCAACTCGATTCCGGTCGGTATGACATGCTGACTTTGGGTAGCGAAGTGTTGCGTGCGTACGCGCATTGCAATAAGTCTGGTGTGCCCGATTATCTCTTCCCCGGCACTAGCACCACCCCTTTACCATTTTTATCTTATACAAGTAACGCCTATCTCGGTCGGATGGTGGAATTGATTCTGACTGATTCGAAAAGGCCGTTGCATCTGGAAAAACGCTATGAAACCGATATGGCGGAAGGCTTGAAAATGATGGCCCTAGAAGGCCACGGCGTCGCGTTTTTACCCGAGTCTGCCGTCACGCGTGAAGTCAAGCTAAAGCAATTGGCACGCGTCGACGATGGCGCGCACGAGTGGGAGGCGGTCATGGAAATTCGCCTTTATCGCGAACGCCCCACAGCGCAGCGGCCCGGTAAGCCGGTGGTTTCGCGGTTATGGGCTTACTTGTTGCAGCAGCAAGAAGGACAGGTCAAAGTACGTAGCGGTGGCACCAGAAAGAAACCAAAAATAGCCTTGTGAGGCCGCGCTAGCTGGCGCGATTTGGTTGCACAGAATCAGGCAAAAATACAGCCCCATGCAAAAAATGCATAGTTGCATGCGAACAAAGCATTGGAATTGACGCACCCGGATGTTCTACGATTCTAGCCAGACCAATAAGGCAATTTATTACGCCTTACTTGCGTTAATGAGCTAATCATTGCAACCTTCGGAGCGCGTCACAAATGTCTATTCAGCATGAAGTCCCTTCTTATTTGTCGTCACATGGCATTGGTCCATGGGGCGACTATCTTGAGCAAATCGATCGTGTTACCCCTTATCTCGGCCCGTTAGCACGTTGGGTCGAAACCATGAAACGGCCTAAGCGTATTTTGATCGTGGATGTCCCGATTGAGCGCGATAACGGCACCATCGCCCACTTTGAAGGCTATCGCGTACAGCACAATACCTCGCGTGGTCCTGGCAAGGGCGGCGTTCGTTTCCATCAAGACGTGACACTGTCGGAAGTCATGGCTTTATCGGCCTGGATGACGGTGAAGAATGCCGCAGTCAACGTGCCATACGGCGGTGCTAAAGGTGGTATTCGGGTTGACCCAAAAACGTTATCCCAAGGTGAGTTGCAACGGATGACGCGCCGCTATACCAGTGAAATCGGCATCATCATCGGCCCGAATAAAGATATTCCTGCGCCTGACGTTAATACCAACGAGCAGATCATGGCGTGGATGATGGATACCTATTCCATGAATCAGGGCAGCACCGCTTCTGGCGTTGTCACCGGCAAGCCGATTTCTCTGGGCGGCAGTCTGGGACGGCGCGAAGCTACCGGACGCGGCGTGTTTGTCGTCGGCTGCGAAGCGGCTGTTAAACGCGGTCTGGATATCAAGGGCGCACGGGTAGCAGTGCAGGGTTTCGGTAACGTCGGCGGTATTGCAGCACGCCTGTTTTCTGAAGCTGGCGCCAAAGTTGTTGCGGTGCAGGACCACAAAAGCACCGTGATACGAGAAAGCGGTCTGGACGTTCCTGCGTTGCAAGAGCATGTCCTGCAAACTGGTAGCGTGGCCGGGTTCACTGGTGGTGAAGAGATCTCGGATCGTGCACTGTTTTGGGCAACCGATTGCGACATTTTGATCCCCGCCGCGTTAGAGCAGCAAATCAATGTCGATACCGCAAAGACTATCCGCGCCAAGATTATTCTGGAAGGCGCGAATGGTCCGACGACACCTGCAGCCGATGATATTTTGCACGATAAGGGTGTCTTAATTGTGCCTGATGTCATTGCCAATGCCGGTGGTGTGACTGTCAGTTATTTCGAATGGGTACAGGATTTTTCAAGCTTCTTCTGGACTGAAGACGAAATCAATTTACGCCTCACCCGCATTATGCGCGAGGCTTTCAGCTCCGTATGGCAACTGGCAGAAGAGAAAAAAGTATCGCTACGGACAGCGGCATTTATTATGGCGTGTACCCGTGTCCTGCAAGCCCGTGAAATGCGCGGTTTGTATCCTTGATCGCAGTGTTAATGGAGTTATAGACTTTCTCTTAGATCCACTTCTCGTGACGGGTTTTGTGCCGTTTGAGATGTTAAGGTGCGCCTAGCGCCGAAGTGAATAGTTTGCTATTCGCTTCGGTTGCTGAGAAGATCGGGAAACTAATCGGACACCGCTACTAATGGTTTATCACCTGGCTTGAATCTTGCGTGATAAACCTGGCAGCGGTGTTTATGCATCGTTTAAGGGAGAGTGCGGTTATGTGGCAGAACAAGGCTAACGCAGGCAAGAAGTCGGATAATTCATTGGCAGGTAAGGTCGTAAAGCGACATCGCAGATCAAAGTTTGTGAAAAATGTGGTGATGATGCTGGGGCTGGCGGTAAGTTTTTCAGAAGCCAGCGCACAAGCCGACGTATTGAGCAAAATAAGGGATTCGAAAACGATCACGATCGCTTACCGGGATGCCTCGTTACCTTTTTCCTTCCTTGACCAGAGTCAGCAGCCAGTTGGTTATGCCATTGATTTGTGCTTAAAAATTGCAGACGCAGTCAAGCAGCAATTGAAGTTGCCGCAGCTGACGATTGCGTATGTGCCCGTTACTTCTTCTACGCGCATATCAGCAATCGAGGACGGCAAAGCTGATCTTGAGTGTGGATCAACGACAAATACGGCAGCGCGGCGTAAGCATGTAGCCTTTACTATTGCGCATTTTATTGCTGGCGTGCGGATGATCGTGAATGTCGATTCCGGTATAAAAAACTGGCCGGATTTACGTAACAAAAAAGTGGTATCGACCAAGGGCACGACCAGTGTTCGAACGCTGACGGATCGTGGGCAGGTACGGTCACTGAATATCGTTGTGCTGGAAGGATCTGAACATGATGCTTCTTTTCGTATGGTCGAGGACAAAAAGGTCGACGCTTTTGTGATGGACGATGTTCTGCTATACGGTTTGCGCGCTGCATCAAAAAATCCCGCTGCGTATGATGTAGTTGGTGATCCGTTGAGTACCGAGCCGTATGCGATCATGTTGCCCAGGGATGATCCCGCCTTTAAAGCGATGGTTGATCGTGCGATGGCGCAGATCATTCAGGATGGGCAATTAAACAAGTTATACCAAAAATGGTTTTTAAATCCGATAGCGGCAAAAAACAATATAAATTTAAAAATGCCGATGGGGTATCTGTTTAGAGAATCGCTGCGCTTTCCGTCGGATCAGGTTGGCGATTAAAAGTAAAGGACAGCGCCGTCAATGTTGTAGCGCTGTGCCAAAGTTTTTGCCACGAATACAAAGTAATTACAGTGTTTAAAGTCGGCTAAATTATTTATTTTTAGACTAAGTTAACATTTGGATAGGTAAAGTTGTGCTGTTCCAGTGTTGATTTTGTTAAACTAAAAACTTATTTCTTTTGGGGGAGTCGTTATGAAGGTATCAAAGTTAATCGTCGCGCTAATCAGTGTTGGTGTTATTGCTTCCGCTGCGCAGGCTCAAGAGCTGACAGGTACGCTCAAAAAAATCAAAGATACAGGCACTATCACGCTAGGTGTACGTGATTCGTCGATCCCTTTTTCTTACCTTGATGATAAGCAATCGTATCAAGGTTATTCAATTGATTTGTGTATGAAGGCGGCAACAGCGATTCAGAAGCAACTTGGTATGTTGTCATTGAATGTCAAAATGGTACCGGTCACTTCTGCGACACGTATTCCTCTGATTTCAAACGGCACGATCGATTTGTCTTGCGATTCAGCGACTAACAATCTGGAACGTCAAAAAGTAGTTTCGTTTGCGCCAACGATGTATGTCACTGCAAATCGCTTGCTGGCTAAAAAATCGTCCAACATCACTAAATTGGAAGACTTGAAGGGCAAGACTATCGTCTCAACTTCAGGCACTTCTAATCTGAAGCAACTGACAGTCTTGAACGCTGAACGTAATCTGGGCATGAATATTCTTGCCGCTAAAGATCACGCTGAAGCTTTCCTGATGGTGGAAACCGGTCGTGCAGTCGCCTTCGGCATGGATGACATCTTGTTGGCATCGCTGGCAGCTAGCTCGAAGAAGCCTGATGATTACGTTATCACTAAAGAAGCGTTGTCAGTCGAGCCGTACGGCATCATTGAACGTAGCGGCGATTTGCCATTCAAACACGCTGTTGATACCGCTCTGAGCAATGTTTACAAATCAGGCGAAATCAATAAAATTTATGCAAAATGGTTCCAGGCGCCAATTCCACCAAAAGGTATCAACCTTAACGTGCCAATTAGCCCAGAACTGAAAGCCGCATTTGCTAAACCAACGGACTCCGGTGACCCAGCGGTTTACGCTGCCGTTCCTGAAGCCCAAAAACAATCTTCCAAGAAAAAATAAGACGAACATATCCTGATCAAAACGTGGGGGCGCAAGCCTCCCGTTTTGTTTCCGGAGTAAAGTTGCCGCGCTGCAAATTATTTTTTTGACACCGGCATTGTCACTAAAAATAGTGATGAATTGTGTAATAGAGGGAAGAGGGGACTTACTATGCATTACAACTGGAACTGGAACATCTTTTGGCAATTGTCGCCAGATGGTGTCAGCACCTATATGGACACCTTGCTGATAGGTCTGAAATGGACCCTCGCATTGTCTGCAATGTCTTGGATGATGGCGCTTGCGATCGGCACGGTAGTTGGCACAATCCGCACAATGCCAAACAAATGGGCGGTGCGCATAGCCAATGGCTATGTTGAATTGTTCCGTAACATTCCTCTGCTGGTGCAGATGTTCTTGTGGTATTACGTGATGCCTGAACTGGTGCCGACCGGGCTGGGTGACTGGCTCAAAAGTTTGCCAAACGCTTCATTCATTACCGCCTTTCTCGCGTTAGGCTTTTTCACCTCATCGCGTGTAGCAGTACAAGTTTCTGCCGGGATTAATGCTTTGCCACGTGGTCAAAAACTGGCGGGCACTGCGCTTGGCCTGACGTTGCCGCAAACTTACCGTTATGTATTGTTGCCGATGTCATTTCGCATTATTGTGCCCGCGCTGACCAATGAGTTTGCAGCGATCATCAAGAACAGTTCGGTCGCTTTGACGATAGGTCTGGTAGAGCTGACTGCGGCGACGTATTCGATGCGCGAATTTACGTTTCAGACGTTTGAATCGTTGACCGGCGCAACCGTCATCTACATCGTTATCTCCGGATTAGCGTTGCTGTTTGCGCGCTGGCTGGAAAAAAGAATCGCCATCCCGGGTTTTATTTCATCCGGTAGCGCTAATACAGGGGGTCATTAATCATGTTTTCAAATTTCGATTTTGACGTCATCCAACGCTCCTGGTTTTACCTGTTTACAACGGGAATGAAATTTACGCTGATGCTGACGGTGTCGGCGATGATCGGCGGTATTTTCTTCGGTACGATATTGGCGATGATGCGTTTGTCGCATAGCAAAGCGATTTCATTCATTGCTACCAGCTACGTTAATTTGATTCGCTCGGTGCCGCTGGTACTGGTGATTTTCTGGTTCTATTTTCTTGTGCCGTTTATCGGTGCCTGGATTACCGGTGCATCGCAACCGATACAGGTAGGTGCATTTTCGTCGGCACTGATTACTTTTATCCTGTTTGAAGCTGCGTATTATTGCGAAATCATGCGCTCGGGGATACAGTCGATTCCACGCGGTCAGGTCTCGGCCGGTTATGCGTTGGGAATGAACTACTGGCAAATGATGGGCAATGTGGTGTTGCCACAGGCATTCCGTAACATGATTCCGATCCTGTTCACGCAAACCATCGTCCTGTTTCAAGACGTCTCGCTGGTGTACGTATTGGGTTCAGTGCCCGAGTTTGTTACCGTCGCATCGAAGATTGCACAACGTGATGGCCGACTGGTAGAAATGTATTTGTTTGTCGCCGTGGTGTACTTCGTGATGAGTTTCGGCTTATCCTCGATGGTGAAAAAACTGCAAGAAAAAGTCGCGATTATTCGCTAACGTGGCGCTGATGTATCGATAATGTGCACCGCTTGCCGCTGTTTTCAGATCAGGCGCGGCAAGGCGGAACACTTGTAAAACAGCATTCAAGAATGAGGAGAATTACGCGTGATTAAACTTAATAACGTCAGTAAATGGTACGGTCAGTTTCAGGTCCTGACCGATTGTACAACCAGCGTAGCCAAGGGCGATGTCGTGGTGGTCTGCGGTCCTTCCGGTTCGGGTAAATCTACCCTGATCAAAACCGTGAATGGTCTGGAGCCGTTTCAAAAGGGCGATATCACTGTCGATGGTATTTCGGTCGGCGACCCAAAAACCAATCTGTCCAAATTGCGCGCACGCATAGGCATGGTGTTTCAGAACTTTGAGCTTTTTCCGCATTTGTCGATTCGCGAAAATCTGACGATCGGTCAGGTCAAGGTATTGGGACGCAGCGTCAGCGAAGCGACTGAAAAGGGGTTGAAATATCTGGATCGCGTGGGCTTGATAGCGCAAAAAGATAAATTCCCAGGTCAGTTGTCCGGTGGACAGCAACAACGCGTCGCGATTGCTCGCGCATTGTCGATGGACCCGATTGCGATGTTGTTCGATGAGCCAACATCGGCACTTGATCCAGAGATGATTAACGAAGTGCTGGATGTCATGGTTGGCCTGGCGCAAGAAGGTATGACCATGATGGTCGTAACCCATGAAATGGGTTTTGCCAAGAAAGTCGCCAATCGCGTGATCTTTATGGATCAGGGTTTGATCGTTGAAGATTGCAAAAAAGAAGAATTCTTCGGTGCACCGCGTTCGGACCGTGCCCGTGACTTCCTGGCAAAAATTATTCATTAATTAACTACTTGATGTAACGCTAAAGCCGCTCCTGGCATCAGAGGCGGCTTTTTTTTGCCTGCGGCGATCTGCCGGCCTGCGGTAAAATGTCGGCCTGTCTTAATCGACCTTCGACCTTGTATTGCATAAGAGAGCCAACATGACGAATACCCTGACCATCACCCGACCCGACGACTGGCATTTACATTTGCGTGATGGTGACGTCATGGCCAGCGTGTTGCCGGACAGTGCGCGCCAGTTTGGCCGTGCGATTGTTATGCCGAATTTGAAACCGCCTGTGACCACTGTTGCGCAAGCCGCTGCCTATCGCGAGCGCATTTTGGCGGCAGTGCCGGAAGGCCTTTCATTCGAGCCACTGATGACGCTGTATCTGACTAACAATACGCCGCCAGATGAAATCCGTCGTGCCAAAGACAGCGGCTTTGTGCATGCCGTAAAACTGTATCCGGCGGGGGCCACGACCAATTCGGATGCGGGCGTGTCTGATCTGGCTAAATGCTACAAAACCCTGGAAGTCATGCAAGAACTCGGCTTGCCATTTTTAGTGCATGGCGAAGTGACCGATCCGGCGATTGATATTTTTGATCGTGAAGCCGTTTTTATTGACCGGGTAATGCGGCCTTTGCGGCACGATATGCCAGAGTTGAAAGTGGTGTTTGAACATATCACCACCAAAGATGCGGCACAGTATGTCGCCGCGGGCGAGGGGCCAATCGCTGCAACTGTTACCGCGCATCATCTGTTGTACAACCGAAATGAAATTTTTAAGGGCGGGATTCGGCCGCATTATTACTGTTTGCCTATTTTGAAGCGTGAAGAGCATCGTTTGGCGTTGGTGCAGGCCGCGACGTCAGGCAGTGATCGCTTTTTCTTGGGCACCGATTCAGCTCCGCATCCCAAAGGATTGAAAGAGCATGCTTGCGGCTGTGCCGGTTGCTATACAGCGTTGCACGCTTTGGAACTGTATGCGCAAGCCTTTGATCAAGTCGAAGCGTTGGATCAATTGGAGGCATTTGCCAGTTTTAATGGTCCCGCTTTCTATAATCTGCCACGCAATCAGGGTACGGTGACGTTGCAGCGTAAGGAGTGGACTATTCCGGCCGAATTGCCGATGGGTAATACAACGATTGTCCCGCTAAATGGTGGTGAAGTAATACATTGGCAACTCCTCTGAACGCGTTCTGATGCTGCCTAAAAGCTGACTAAGAAATCGGCTTCAACAAAAAAATCGCACCAGCTGGTGCGATTTTTGCATGTAGAGAGATAATCTTTATGTTTTTGTAGTATCGTGCGCTGCCCTGTGACTGCACTTTTACATTGGTGTAGATTCATATAATCGCTGTTTATCTGGCCTTGTAGCATGCATAACCTGCGCATTGTAGTTGTCAATCCGGTCGCCTTCGATGGCGACAATGATCCTGCGTTTGCCGCGCAGGCTGCGCGTAGCAACGACTTGCGCATCGGATTGCTACAGGCGGGCTATAACATCATCGCCTCATTGCCAGCGGACCTTTACTTGCCAGATCGCATTGCCCAACTCCAGCCCGATATGATTATTATCGACGCGGAATCCGATGCCCGCGATGTGCTGGAACACGTTGTCATCGCCACCCGCGACGCGCGCAGAGCGATTGTGTTGTTCACCGAAGATGACAAAAAATCCAGCATGGAAGCAGCAATGGCTGCCGGTGTATCTGCCTATATCGTCGCAGGCTTGCAAACTGCTCGCATTAAGCCTGTGCTGGAAGTCGCCATGGCGCGATTCAATCAAGAGCAAAAGCTATTGAATGAATTGTCGGACACCAAGCTCAAATTAGCGGATCGAAAAATAATTGACCGCGCCAAAGGTTTGTTGATGGAGCGTCAACAACTGAGCGAGCAAGATGCGTACAAAAAATTGCGACGTCTGGCGATGGATAAAAACCTGAAATTATCCGAGGTCGCGCAGCGGATTATTGAAGCAAATGATTTGTTGGGATAGCGTTCTGCATCACATCGCCTGTTTCGTTTGTTCCTCAGCATCTCCAATCATTCTCCGACTACGCTTGCACCAACAAGGCTAGCAAACTTGGTGCATCGCACAAACGCAGTGCATATTTTTTATGCAATTTCTCTGTTTTATTCCCTATAGTTTCTTCTAGAGCGCTGGCACGCCACTTGCGTAGTGAAGGTATGCGCCAATGCTGGCGCAACTGGATGCGGCCAACGGCGGTCTGTCCAATTAAGACAAAGGTGTCTTCCCGAATGGCTTCGGTCATCGCGGGATGATGCCTTTTTTATTGTCAGAATTAAAGTGGAGCTTATGCTATGGACTCAAAAGACGCACTGTCAAACACCGCTCCAGTTGCTGTAGAAAATCTTAAGCGCCGTCAACTTATTCAAACGGCATCCATCGCCGCAGGAGCCAGTATGTTGGGATTAACTAGTGGTGGCGTTTGGGCTGCAGGCTCGGATAAGCCGGAGAAAACGGAAGTCAAGATTGGCTTTATTCCGCTGACAGATTGCGCATCGGTGGTCATGGCGTCGGTATTGGGTCTGGACAAAAAATACGGTATCAAAATTGTTCTGAGTAAAGAGGCTTCCTGGGCTGGCGTGCGGGATAAGTTGTCCAACGGCGAACTGGATGCAGCGCATGTATTGTCGGGCCTGATTTACGGCGTCCAGATGGGTATCGGCGGCCAGAAAAAGGACATGGCTATTTTGATGGGGCTCAACAACAACGGCCAGGCTATTACCTTATCGAAAAAGCTGGCGGACAAAGGCGCGATAGACGGCGCTTCACTGGCGAAATTGATGGCAACCGATAAGCGCGAATATACATTTGCACAGACTTTTCCGACCGGCACGCACGCGATGTGGCTGTATTACTGGATGGCGGCCAATGGCATTAATCCGATGAAGGATGCCAAGGTGATCACGGTGCCGCCACCGCAGATGGTGGCGAATATGCGCGTCGGCAACATGGATGGTTTTTGCGTCGGTGAGCCTTGGGGTCATCGGGCGATTGTCGATGGCGTCGGTATCACCGCAATTACCACGCAAGAGATCTGGAAAGATCATCCGGAAAAAGTATTGGGTACGACTGCCGAGTTTGTCAAAAACAATCCGAACACTTGCCGCGCCTTGGTCGCAGCGGTACTGGATGCCAGTAAATGGATCGACGCTTCGTTAGCGAATAAAAACAAAATGGCAGAAACCATTGCCGACAAATCCTATGTCAATACTAGCAAGGATGTGATCGATCAACGCATCATGGGGCGCTATCAGAATGGCCTTGGCAAGACTTGGGACGATCCGAATTACATGAAGTTTTACAACGACGGTCGAGTGAATTTTCCGTACCTGTCGGACGGCATGTGGTTCATGACGCAGCATCGTCGCTGGGGCTTGTTGAAGAGCGATCCCGACTATCTGGCGGTGGCTAAATCGGTCAGTCAGATCAACCTCTATAAAGAAGCTGCTACGTTGACAAACACGCCTGTACCGAAAGACCCGATGCGATCTTCCAAGTTGATGGATGGCGTGGTCTGGGACGGTAAAGATCCGAAAGCCTACGCCGCTTCGTTCAAGATCAGGGCTTGAGTGCGTACTGTAAATCAACCTTCACTTTGATGCGAAAGTGACCGGCGCAGGTCTGGTACATCGATTAATTCGGGAGTCCGTATGAATGCAATTGTAAAGTCCGTTATGGGTGCCAGTGGTACTGATCTCGATGTCTCGACAGGCGACGGTAGCGCGGCGGGAACGCGCGTTAACGTTGACGTGATGGAAGAAAAAGTAGCGCCAGTTATCGCCAAGGCGGTAAAAAAGACGGCGTGGCGTCGCAGCACGATGAGTCCGAAAGTTATGGCCGTCGTCGCGCCATTACTGGGGCTGGCTTTTCTGGTACTGGTCTGGCAAGTGATTGCACTGAACAATAGTCAGTTTCCGAAGCCGTTGGTGACGTTGAAAGAGGCGATTAAACTATTTTCCGATCCGTTTTATCGGACTGGTCCGAACGACCAAGGAATCGGCTGGAATATTTTGGCCTCGCTACAACGCGTGGCAATCGGTTTCGGTCTGGCGGCCATCGTCGGGATTCCATTGGGTTTCATGATTGGCCGCTTTCAATTTTTATCCAGCATGTTCGGACCGATTATCAGCTTGTTGAAACCGGTCTCGCCACTGGCCTGGTTGCCGATTGGTTTGCTGGTATTCAAATCGGCTAATCCAGCGGCGATCTGGTCCATTTTTATTTGTTCGATCTGGCCGATGGTGATTAACACTGCGGTCGGTGTGCAACGTGTACCGCAGGATTATATGAACGTGGCGCGGGTGTTGAATTTGTCGGAGTGGAAGATCGTTACCAAGATACTTTTCCCTTCGGTTTTGCCTTATATGTTGACTGGCGTCAGGTTGGCAATCGGCACGGCATGGCTGGTAATTGTTGCCGCAGAAATGTTGACGGGCGGCGTCGGTATCGGCTTCTGGGTGTGGGACGAATGGAATAATCTGAACGTTCCGCACATCATCATTGCCATTGTGGTGATCGGCGTGGTGGGCTTGTTGCTTGAGCAGCTTTTGGTGGCGTTGGCGAAGGCGTTCACTTACGAGCAAGTGAATAATTGATTCGGCACCTAGCAATTATATCCAGAGGAAAAATATCATGCTGCGCGACGAAAAATTTATCGATATCCATCAGGCTGAAATGCTGTTTCATACGCGCAAAGGAGATTTCCATGCGCTGCGTGAAATTAATCTGACGGTACGCAAAGGCGAGTTTGTAACGCTGATCGGTCACTCCGGCTGCGGAAAATCGACTTTACTGAATCTGATTGCGGGTTTGTTGCAACCGAGTGCCGGTGTATTGCTGTGTGCAAATCGCGAAATTGCGGGGCCTTCGCCAGAGCGCGCTGTCGTGTTTCAAAATCATTCTTTGCTGCCTTGGTTGAGCTGCTACGAAAATGTTTTTTTAGGCGTTGAGCGGGTGTTTTCAGCGACCGAAAATAAAGCGGCATTGAAAGAGCGCACCAATGCTGCATTGGCGTTGGTCGGCTTGATGGCATCGGCGCAGAAGCGCCCGAATGAAATATCTGGCGGGATGAAGCAGCGCGTCGGCATTGCCCGGGCGCTGGCGATGGAGCCTAAAGTGCTGCTGATGGATGAGCCATTCGGGGCGTTGGATGCATTGACGCGTGCCCACTTGCAGGACGAGTTATTAAAAATTGTTGCGAAGACGGAATCGACCGTCGTGATGGTGACGCATGACGTTGATGAAGCAGTTTTGCTATCGGACCGCATCGTGATGATGACCAATGGGCCAGCCGCGACCATCGGCGAAATCGTGGAAGTGCGCTTGTCGCGACCACGTGAAAGAGTCGCATTGGCGCAGGATGCGTTGTATGCGGAATATCGCACTACGGTGTTGGAATTTTTGTATCGCAAGCAATCACATCCATCGCAGCAAGCTGCGTAGTTCGTTCCGGCAAAAGGCAGCGGGGCGCTGCTGAATCTGGAAACATGTGGAGGACGCGGGGAGGGCGCTGTAAAATGTGCGCAAAATGAGCTCTCCTCCCTCCTCCCCAACTGCGCACTTCCTTGATGCTATCGACTGGCAACAGCCTTGGCTATCGCCTCTGCGCGGCTACGGTGCGCAATTGGCTGCGACCGAAGATTGGCTTCTGGCGCTCAACAACGCCGCCATCGCAGGTGATATTCGCAATCATCGTGGCTTGCTAATTGGTTTTGTGCCGCAGACGGCATTGCCTGCCGATACTGCCTACGAAGCGTTCATTAGCGAAACCGGCAAGGTGCCGACGCGGACAAATCTCCATGATTTTTTAAATGCGCTGATATGGCTCTCATTTCCCGCCAGCAAAGCGCGCCTGAATGCATTGCAAGCGGCGGAGCTATCCAAGGCCGGGACGTTATCGGGTAGCGGTAAGCCACGCGGTGCAGCACGTGATGCGGCGACGATTTTTGATGAAAATGCAGCGTTGCTGGTCGTTCGCGATGGCCTTGCAGGCACCGCGTTGATTGCGGCGCTAAGGCAGCATCAATGGTGCGAAGCATTTATTGAGCAGCGTGCGGCGTTTGGCGTCAATGCCGAGATATGGCTATTCGGCCACGCGCTGGTAGAAAAGCTGGTGCGTCCTTACAAAGCGATTACCGCGCACACGTTAATACTGATCGCTCCTGATGATTTTTTTGTGCAGGATATGGATTCGCGCAGGCGTTGGATTGATCGCTATCTGGCAGGACATTTGACGCAGCAAGGCATGACTATTGGGCAATTAACGCCGTTGCCCGTATTGGGCGTGCCGGGTTGGTGCGGCAATCAGGGTCAGGATTTTTATGCCGATGCCGCAGTGTTTCGCCCAAAGCGAGTAATTGGTTAAATGGCGCGGTTGGTTTACTGTACTTGACCTGCTTAGTTCGGTGAACTTGTTGCACCCCTGATAAAATTCCCTCATCGCATATTTCTATTGGTCAAACAGATGCCATTTTTAGACAAGGTTATTGGAGATTTCGATCGTGCGCTGCGCGTGATTGGCGGGATTGCATCGGCATCGCGGCCGAATCCTGCATTGCAAGTCGCGCAGACCGTGTTGGACGCAGATCAGCAGCGGCACAGCGCGGGTTTGATGCGGGTAAATCATGTCGGGGAAGTCTGCGCGCAGGCGCTGTATGACGCGCAAGGGCGGTTTGCGCAGGGGGAACCGATCAAGCAACAATTTGCCGAGGCGGGCCGCGAAGAAGAAGATCATCTGGCCTGGACTGCAGAACGTCTGCGCGAGTTAGGGTCGCGTGTCAGCTTGCTTAATCCGTTGTGGTATGTCGGCGCGTATGCGCTGGGCACTGTCGCGGCGCGACTAGGAGATACGCGCAGTCTTGGTTTTGTTGCAGAAACCGAGCGGCAAGTCGAAGAACATCTGACCAGCCATCTGACCGAATTGCCCGAACAAGACACTAAGTCCCGGGCGATTGTGATGCAAATGCGTGAAGATGAAATTGCGCATGGCGCCGCGGCGAAAGCTTTGGGAGGAACTGACCTGCCACTACCGGCGCAAAAGGCAATGCGGACAATGTCGAAAGTAATGACTAGCGTTGCATATTACATCTGACGTCCGACCTCCGACCTCCGACCTTTAACATCTAGCCCTATATGGCTTAGGGCTAGATTGTGATCGTAAATTAGCTGGTCGGTGGCAATTCCGCCAGATCGTCGACGATTTCATAGCTATGCGTTATTTCGGCAGTTTTTTCCAGCATGATTGATGCAGAGCAATATTTCTCATGGGACAACTTAATCGCGCGTTCCACAACGTTCGGCTTCAGGTTGCGACCACGGACGATGAAGTGGAAATTGATTTTGGTAAATACCTTAGGATCTTTTTCTGCTCGTTCTGAAGTCAGTTTTACTTCGCAAGCGCGGATGTCTTGCCCGCTTTTTCTCAGAATTAACACTACGTCATAAGCAGTACAGCCGCCTGTCCCGGCCAACACCAGCTCCATAGGGCGTGGCGCAAGATCGCGGCCGCCGCCATCGGGAGCGCCGTCCATCGTTACTACGTGGCCTGAGCCGGTTTCGGCCAAAAACGTCATGCCGGACAAACCTGTCCAGCGCACTGTGCATTCCATATGTTTCTCACTGACTGATTGATAGATCGGAATAGTTTAACTGCTCTTCAAGTTTGTCGTTGGTGGATAGCTTGCTTTATTGCCCTTCGATTGATGTGCGTCCTTAAATATTGCGCTGCATCATTTTTTGGTGTCAAAAGGCATATCGATATTATAAAAATGTCCGTTGTGCACAGCTAACGAAATTCTTCATAGGAGAATCAGGAAAAAAGGTGGTGAAATCGAATGTTCGTATTTTTTCTTGCGCTGCACAATTTCGTCTGCTAAGATGATTTTACTGAGTGCCGCAATGCTTGCTGGCAATCAGCCATGTCTCCTCCGCTCTCCTCGTAGTGCGGATTCCACCCGGAACCACGATGTTTCGGGTTTTTTTTGCCTTTTCAAAAGATTGTGACTTTTGGTTGGCGAAAAATCCTCTGATAGCCTCCGGATTTACAACAGTTTTCCTGCCGGATGCACGAGAATTCTGTTATCGCATCAATGAATTTGACGCCAAGTCCTTGAAAACGTTATAATTTACGGCTTTTCCGTTTGCTCAGGAAAAGATTACAAGGCAGAGTCTGGCGTCAAAGCAGGACAATAACATCGGAATAGCGGTGTTTTTGATAGCGCCGGAACCACCATTTGAGCGAATTAAACTAGTAAGGAAGTCAACATGAAAACTTTTTCCGCTAAAGGACATGAAGTCCAGCGTAATTGGTACGTGGTTGACGCGACGGACAAAGTCCTCGGACGTGTTGCCAGCGAAGTGGCACTCCGATTGCGCGGCAAACACAAACCAGAATTTACTCCGCACGTCGACACTGGCGATTTCATCGTCGTTATCAACGCTGGCAAATTGCGTGTTACTGGCGCAAAAGCAACCGACAAGACATATTTCCGTCACTCCGGTTATCCAGGCGGTATCTACGAAACCAATTTCCAGAAAATGCAACAGCGTTTTCCAGGTCGTGCGTTAGAAAAAGCAGTCAAGGGCATGTTGCCTAAAGGCCCGCTAGGCTACGCTATGATCAAGAAGCTGAAAGTGTACGCAGATGGTTCCCATCCGCATGCAGCGCAGCAACCATTAGTACTTGAACTCTAAGGAATTGACATGATCGGTAACTACAATTACGGAACCGGCCGTCGCAAGAGTGCAGTGGCGCGCGTCTTCATCAAGTCAGGCTCAGGTCAAATCATCGTCAACGGCAAGCCAGCGAATGAGTATTTTTCGCGCGAAACCGGTCTGATGGTTATTCGTCAACCACTAGTATTGACTAACAATGTTGAAACTTTCGACATCAAAGTCAACGTTAGCGGCGGCGGCGAGTCCGGCCAAGCTGGTGCAGTTCGTCACGGCATTACACGTGCTCTGATCGACTACGATGCAACTTTGAAGCCAGAACTGTCAAAAGCTGGTTTTGTTACACGTGATGCACGTGAAGTTGAGCGTAAAAAAGTCGGTCTGCGCAAAGCGCGTCGGGCAAAGCAATTCTCGAAGCGTTAATATTTGCTTCGAAAGCAAGAAAAACCGCCAGGTTCGCACCCGGCGGTTTTTTTTTCGCCAATTTTTTATATCGATCAAAACATAAGATTTTTACGCGGATTTTTGATGGGGACGAAGTAGTTGCCTTCAGGCTGCTAAAATACGCCGCTATACCAACACAAACATGCGTTGGTATATTTTTTGGACCGGGCAAAGGCCCGGCTATCGCAGATCAGACTGGCGACTCAGGCGCCAATAGTGTTTTCAGGTAAGGACGAAAAAATGATTAAGGTTGGAATCGTTGGTGGTACCGGATATACCGGCGTCGAGTTATTGCGTTTGCTGGCAACGCATCCGCAAGTGCAATTGATGGCTGTCACCTCACGAAAAGAGGACGGGACCCCGATTGCCGATATGTACCCGTCATTGCGCGGACGTGTCGCATTAGCCTTTTCCAGTCCTGAAAACGCGCATTTGGAAGAGTGCGACGTAGTTTTCTTTGCAACGCCGCATGGTGTCGCCATGGCGCAGGCACCGGCGTTGCTGGCAGCAGGGGTCAAAGTGATCGATCTGGCGGCAGATTTCCGCTTGCAAGATACTGCGGTATTTGAAAAATGGTACAAACAGCCGCACAGCTGTCCTGAATTACTCAAAGAAGCTGCGTACGGTTTGCCAGAGTTAAATCGTGCAGCGATTAAAGAAGCGCGTCTGGTCGGCAATCCCGGCTGCTATCCGACGACGATGCAATTGGGCTTGGCACCGCTGCTAAAAGCTGGCGTCATTGATGCATCGAATCTGATCGCCGATTGTAAATCAGGCGTGTCTGGCGCGGGACGTAAAGCCGAAGTGGCGATGCTGTTCTCCGAAGCGAGTGATAATTTCAAGGCCTACGGCGTGTCAGGGCATCGGCATTTGCCAGAAACTCTGGAGCAACTGACCAAGTTGACTGAGGAAAAGGTTGGTCTGCTGTTTACGCCGCATTTGGTGCCAATGATACGTGGGATGCATTCCACGCTGTATGCGCGTCTGAACCAGAAATTGGACAACGTTGCGCTGCAAGCTTTGTTTGAGGATGCGTATAAGGACGAACCGTTCATTGACGTAATGCCGTTTGGCGCGCATCCGGAAACCCGCTCAACACGCAGTTCGAACATGCTACGGATTGCTTTGCATCGCCCGAACGATGGCGATACGGTCGTCGTGCTGGTGGTTCAGGATAATCTGGTCAAAGGTGCATCGGGGCAAGCGGTGCAATGTATGAATCTGATGTTTGGTCTGGATGAAACAACGGGTTTGATGCACGTACCCGTTTTGCCATAATGTCATTGGTTCATTGCTGCCGAGCGTCGCTAGTCGTGGTCCGATGAAGTACACGTTATGGCGTCGACAGATGTCTATTTCTGCCCCGAGAATGACGATCAAAAGTCATTCTCCGTGGCCGTTAAAAGCGGCATTTGGGGTTGCGCTGATTGGTTTGAGTTCTGCGATAGCCTTCTGGGCATATGACGCTGGTCGAAGTTTTACTGGTGGCAGAGTGCAGGCTACCGCACAGGATGTAACCGACCTGAATGCCAAAGTCACCGTATTGAGTCTGGAACGGGATCGATTTTTAAGTTTCGCCAATGCGGCCGAGAGTCAGCAAAATATTGCGCAAGCGACTCAGGCGCAGTTGAACAAGCAAATTACAGCGCTGGAACTGGATAACGCCAAACTCAAAGAGGATCTGGCATTTTTTGAGGGTTTGCTGCCAACAGCTATCGGCAACGAGGGTGTTGCGATTCAACGTTTGAATCTTGCGTTGGTCGCGCCGACACAATTGCGTTATCGCTCTCTGATCATGCGCGGCGGTAACAATGGCCGCGATTTTGTGGGTGACTTTCAGGTGCTGGTGAATGCGGTTGTACGCGGTAAAAATGTTGTATTGACCTATCCCGAACAGAATGCAAATCCCACTGATAAGGCTGGTTTTCGACTTGATTTCAAGTATTACCAGCGCATTGATGGGATGGTAACTTTACCGGAAGGGACGACGATTAAAACGTTGCAGGTCAAAGTGCTGGAAAAAGGCCAGGTTCGGGCGCAACAATCGACGCATCTTTAGTGCTTTATAATTGCCGTCCATCATTGAGGATATCGATTGAAGCTTGCCCGTAGTAACGGACCACGATAACCCGGCATCACAGGACAGGATTACTATGTTTAACCGTAAAGCAAAACACACCATCGACAGTTTGATCGGTTCGTCGACAAGTATTCATGGCGATGTGCATTTCAAAGGCGGTCTGCGTATTGACGGCCATATTAAAGGCAACGTCATCGCGGACGAGGGATCAATCACGATGCTGGTGATTTCCGAGAACGCCAAGGTAGAGGGTGAAATCCGCGTAGCGCATTTAGTGATCAACGGTGAGGTCGTGGGGAATGTTTTTTCATCTGAACTGCTTGAATTACAACCGAAAGCCCGCATAACCGGTGATGTAAATTACAAAATTCTGGAAATGCATAGTGGTGCTCTGGTAAGCGGTAAGTTGACGCATGATCAGGTGGTAACGCCGGAAGCAACATTACGGTTGCTGGAAACGCGGCAGATCCCACAGATTACACAGAGCTCTACCGTTGCAGAGTTGTCAAAAGTATCAGAGTCCGCTTAAGAGTTGCGTCTCGTCTGCGTAATCGCAGCTAAACGCCTATAATGCAAGTATTGTATGTTCCCGCAGGAGCCAAAAATGAATGCTGTCGCTGAAATCCAAGACGTTGTATCCCCGATTCTTTTCTCTGATAGTGCAGCCTCGAAAGTGGCGCAGCTGATTGAAGAAGAAGGCAATCCAGATCTGAAACTGCGCGTATTTGTGCAGGGCGGTGGCTGCTCTGGCTTCCAGTACGGTTTCACATTTGATGAAATCGTCAATGAAGACGACACGACCATGACCAAGAATGGCGTGCAGTTGCTGATCGACTCAATGAGTTATCAATATCTGGTCGGCGCAGAAATCGATTACAAGGATGATTTGGAAGGCGCGCAATTCGTCATCAAGAATCCTAATGCAACGACGACATGCGGCTGCGGATCTTCGTTCTCTGCGTAATTTCTGCTAAGTAAGGCATTAGCAGAACGCAGGTTGCGGCAACTGAAATAGTTAAGAAAAAAGCACTCAGATAATATATCTGAGTGCTTTTTTGCATGCTGACTGTCTTCATCTCCCGGATCAGGCTGGATACAGCGCTCCCAAAATACGGGGGCCAGCGGCACCGGTCACGCCGGGCAAGTTTCCAGGTAATCTTAAATCGAAGCGCTGCGCCAGCCAGGCAAATGCCAGTGCCTCTACGTGATTCGGCGCAACTCCGAGGGCCTCGGTCGATTCGACTGCGGCGGCTGAGCCATGCTGTGCGAGTGATCGTCCTAACATTTTCATCAGATAGGGGTTATAAGCTCCGCCACCGCAAACATAGACCATCTTGGCATCGCTAGCGTGGCGTGCGATGGCGTCGGCAATCGTCGCTGCTGTTAGCGCGACAAGTGTTGCTTGCACATCGGCGGGAGAAAGCTGGGGGAACTGGGCCAGTTTTGCCGCCAGCCATGCTTCGTTAAACAAATCACGGCCAGTACTTTTAGGTGGTGGAGACGCAAAGTAAGGCTCGTTGAGAAATGCCTTTAATAGCATTGGCAGAGCGGTGCCGCTAGCCCCCCACACGCCATTTTCGTCGTAATCCTTACCTTTATTGAGCTTGATCCAAAGATCCATCAAGCTATTGCCTGGCCCAGTATCAAAGCCAATATCCGTCACAGTTGTAGCGCCGTCCGTTCGCTGGTGCAAGACGCTGATGTTGGCTATGCCACCAATATTCACGACGACGCGGGTTTCTGCCGGATTTGCAAACACGGCTTGGTGAAAGGCTGGCACTAAAGGTGCGCCTTGGCCGCCAGCGGCGATGTCGCGGCTACGGAAATCGGCGATAACATCGATTCCGGTCAGTTCGGCTAGCAACGACGGATTATTCGTTTGACGGGTGAATCCCAGTTCTGGCCGATGGCGGATGGTTTGACCATGCACCCCAATAGCGCGGATTTGGTCGGCTCGCAGTCCTGCATCGATCAATAAGCGCTCGACACAGGCTGCGTAATGCGTCGCCAGCGTATTGCCGACTAGTGCTTCACGTTCGATTTCATTCTCGCCTGCACGTTGCAGTGCCATCAATTCTCTGCGTAATGTGGCAGAAAAAGGCATATACGCTGATGCCAGGGTCGTCGCTGGATGTTGTTGCGGCTCGTTGCCATCATTATTTGGAAATGAAGCCATGACACCGTCTATGCCATCCAGACTGGTGCCCGACATCAGGCCAATAAATAAAGTGGTGTTCGCGTTTTGCGTAGTCATAAAAAACCCGTTGTTGGATCGCCTAATTCTACAAGGCCTGATCCATCAACGGGTTTTTTGCTGCCCTTAAGGGGTGAATATTGCTTCAGCTGCGAGATGTCTTCGCTGTAGTCTGTGCAGTTTTATTGAGTGCAGTAGTCGTATCGGGTTGTAGCAAGGCAAAGCGATGGGACATATCGTTGGCTACAGTGCGGAAGCGCTGCAGCCGTGGGCCCGTGAGCGCTTGCATCGTTGGTACCACGACTGACATAGGATCGACTGGTTTATCGGCCACGCGATATTCATAATGTAAGTGTGGTCCGGTAGCCCAGCCCGTCATGCCGACGAAGCCGATAACATCGCTTTGGCTAACCTTGCTGCCCCGGCGGAAACCCGGCGCAAAGCGGCTCATGTGGGCATAGACGGTTGAGATGTTACCGGCATGTTTGATGATGACCACGTTACCGTAGCCATTCTGTACGCCCACAAAATCTACTACGCCATCGCTGGCAGCATGGATAGGGGTGCCGGTTGCGGCAGCAAAATCGACGCCACTATGCATTTTCCAGTTACCCAGAATTGGATGGGTACGCATCGAGAAACCGGAGGAAATTCGCGTAAACGCCAATGGCGACTTCAAAAATGCTTGTTTCATTGACGAGCCGTCAAAGCCGTAATATCCGCCGCCCTGCACGCTTTTTGGATCGTCAAACCAGACTGCCTGAAAGGTTTTTCCTGCATTCACGAACTCACCGGCTAGTATGCGTCCGGCGCGAACAAATTGTCCGTTCTGCCAAAAAGTTTCATAGGCGACATTGAAGCGATCGCCGCGTTTCAAGTCGGATGAAAAATTAATATTGGTGCCGAACATCTCGATGATTTGCGCCGATACGGTATCTGGAATTTCTGCATCGTCGGTCGCTGCAAATAGCGATGAGCGAATGATGCCCGAGTGCATTTCAATCCGAGTTTCTAAGGCCGAGGTTTCTTCTGCAGCGCTAAATTTGTCGCCATGGCGGGTTACTACCAGATTCTTAGGGGCATCGCGGCCATCAAGACGGGTCGCGCGCAGCCACTGCAAATCGCCTTCAGCATCGGTTTGCGCTTGCACGACGCTGCCGGGTTTGAGGCGCAGCATCGCACGCGCAGTCACGTCGGATTTGATGAAATTGGCGGCTTCGTTGTCGCTTATTCCCAAGCGCGTCATCAACGCGGCAAGTGTATCGCCAGAGCGCATTTTGTCTTCTGCGACGTACAAATGATCTTGTGCTTCGAGTGTGGCTATTTGCTGATGTAGACTTGGCAGCATTAATTCTTCTGCGATAGCCCTGACGCGAAGGTCAGATGTGTCTGGTGTGATTGGTGCTACCCCTGCTGCACCAAAGGCGCAAACAATGAGAAACAAAGCAGAGGCTGACACAATACGGGTTTTACGCGATGAACCAGTCAACAGCTTGACGCTGGGACGAATGTTCATGAATTTATCTTTAAAGGACATGGTGCTATACGTTAAAATTTGCCGTTTGTACCGATTCTCGATGCTATTGTTTTGGTGTTTGACACTAAGGCAGGGTTTCAGGGAATCGAGTATTGTATCAGATCTCCAAATACCGATTTTTAAAGTGTTAAATAGATCACTTAGAAATGTGTCTTACATGTTTTGCTTCGTATTTCGCTTACCGCGCAATCGGGGTAAATGCAGTGACTTTTAGAACCTATTCCGCGATGCGCTAGAAATAAACTATGTCTTTACCTCCCCAAAGTAGTGCGCCGAATCTGCCGGTTGCGTCATCACCTGCCGACAACGCTGCAAACAAGCCATTGATCCTCTCCGATAAGGTGCAGGAAGCATTGGCAATCACCAAGCGCGGCGTCGATGAATTATTGATTGAAGCAGATTTCGCCCGTAAATTGCAGCGCTCCGAGCAAACCGGCAAGCCTTTGCGGATCAAACTTGGACTTGACCCAACGGCACCGGATTTACACCTTGGTCACACCGTCGTTCTGAACAAGATGCGGCAGCTGCAAGATCTGGGCCACAACGTCATTTTCCTGATCGGTGATTTCACTTCCATGATCGGTGATCCGTCGGGCCGGAATATCACGCGTCCGCCGCTAACGCGCGAGCAGATCGAAGAAAACGCCAAAACGTATTTTGCCCAGGCCAGTCTGGTGCTTGACCCTGAGCGCACTGAAATTCGATACAACTCTGAGTGGTCGGACAAGCTTGGCGCGCGTGGCATGATTCAGTTGTCGGCCAAATATACGGTCGCGCGGATACTTGAGCGGGAAGATTTTACGAAACGTTATAAAGCCGGAACGCCCATTTCGGTGCACGAATTGTTGTATCCACTGATGCAGGGTTACGATTCGGTCGCACTGGAATCTGATCTGGAGTTGGGCGGCACCGACCAAAAATTCAATTTGCTAGTCGGACGCGAGCTGCAAAAAGACTACGGTCAGGAACCGCAATGTATCCTTACCATGCCGCTGTTAGAGGGCTTGGATGGCGTCGATAAAATGTCGAAGTCTAAGGGTAATTACATCGGTATTACCGAACCCGGCAACACTATGTTTGCCAAGATCATGAGTATTTCCGACGTCATGATGTGGCGTTATTTTGAATTGCTATCGTTCAAATCACTGGCTGATATTGCTACGTATAAAAAGCAGGTTGCCGATGGTCAAAATCCGCGTGATATCAAAGTGGCGCTGGCGCAAGAGATTGTCACGCGTTTTCACAATCAGCAAGCTGCGGAAGAGGCGCTAGCCGATTTTAATAATCGCGCCAAAGGCGGGATTCCCGACGATATCCCGGAAGTCAGTTTAAGCGGTGCGCCGCTGGGAATTGGACAACTGCTGAAACAAGCCAATCTTTGCCCGTCCAGCTCAGAAGCGTTACGCATGGTAGAGCAGGGCGGCGTGCGGATTGACGGCACCGTCATCAGCGATAAAGCCTTGAAAGTCGAAGCCGGAACGTTGGTGGTGCAAGTCGGCAAGCGCAAGTTTGCCCGCGTGACGTTGTCCTGATATGCAAGCTTTAATGTGGGTATCGTAAATTGATCGGGCTAATCCAGCGCGTGACGCAGGCCAGCGTGGTGGTCGATGCAGTGACCATCGGCGCGATTAATACCGGTTTAATGGTGTTGGTGTGCGCCGAGCGCGGTGATACCGAAAAACAGGCAGATGCATTGCTAACGAAATTGCTCGGTTACCGCGTATTTTCAGATGATGCGGGTAAGATGAATCGCAGCGTTACCGATGTCGTGGGCGGATTGCTGCTAGTGCCGCAATTCACGCTGGCGGCTGATACTTGCAGCGGCACACGTCCTTCTTTTACGCCAGCCGCATCGCCGGAAGACGGGCGTCGTTTGTTTGATTACTTTGTCGCGCAGGCTGCGGCCAAACATCCGTTGGTCGCTACCGGGCAATTTGGTGCTGACATGAAAGTAACGCTGACCAACGATGGCCCCGTCACATTTTGGCTGCAAATTAAGCCATCGGCAGCGGCGAAAGCTTGAATCACCTATCATTTAGCCAGCATTCTGATCAATCCTGACAGGAGAAAAGCATGAAATTCTGGAGTGAATCTTTCAAAGATTGGGCGGTAATTCCGGGGGAGTTTGCTTTCGGCGTCATCGATCCCATTACCCATGTTGCCTTATCGACTAATCATAATCCGCACTTCGGCTGGAGCGATTTGCCTGCTGGCACCCAGTCGCTGGCGCTGATTTGCCACGACCCGGATGTGCCATCACGCGGTGATGACGTCAATCAGGAGGGGAAAACAGTTTCGGCGAATTTGCCACGTGTTGACTTCTTTCACTGGGTTTTAGTCGATCTGCCGCCGCACGATGGCGCTATCACCGCAGCGACATTCAGCGCTGGTGTGACGCCACGGGGAAAGTCCGGTCCAGCGATTAGTAACAGCCCGATTGCAGGCGCGCGCCACGGCTTGAACGATTACACTGGTTGGTTCGCCGCAGACCCGGATATGTCGGGAGATTACTTTGGCTTTGATGGCCCTTGTCCGCCTTGGAATGATGCGATCCTGCACCATTACGTGTTTACGTTATATGCGTTGGACGTTGCCCGCTTGCCGATTGATGGCAAATTTAACGGCCAGCAAGCATTGGCAGTATTGCAAGACCATATAGTCGGGCAAGCTGCGATTACGGGAACATATACGTTAAATCCGGTATTGTTTCAGCCTTAACTTGCAGCCTTGATGCGATTTGACGGCGGTTGTCGATTGTTCTTTGATAATGACTTCATCGGATGTCGACCTTGATCGTTATTGCCTGCAAAAATTTCTTTCCAACAGTAAAACTTTAATCGACTTTAATGCAGACCACAGAAATTTTTTTGATTCGTCATGGTGAAACTGATTGGAATAAAGAAAAACGTCTGCAAGGACATCTTGATATTCCATTGAATGCGGAAGGTTTTCTTCAGGCGCAGGCTTTGCGGGCAGGGTTGTCTGAAGTCGCTCTGGATGCCGTATTTTCCAGCGATTTGCTGCGTGCCAGGCAAACTGCTGAACCGCTAACGATGGCAAATGGATTAACGCTGCAAATTGACTCTGATTTGCGGGAGCGTTGTTTCGGTGTGATGGAAGGCATGCGTCGTCCCGAAATTGCAGAACGTTTCCCCCTTGATTTTGCCGCGTTGAATAATCGCGATCTCGATGTCCGCTATCCAGCTGGTGTCAACGTGGCCGAGACGCTTAGCGAATTTTCGGCGCGTGCAATTGGCGCGCTGCAACGGATAGTGCGCAACACCAGGCATCGTCGAGTGGCAATTGTTAGTCACGGCGGTGTGCTGGATTGCTTTTATCGTCATGCTGAAAATATCGATCTGCGACAGGCCCGGGATTTCGATATTTTTAATGCCAGCATTAATCGTTTTACCTGGAATGGCACGCAATTAAGATTGATCGAGTGGGCTGACGTCAGTCATCTAAACGCAATTTCTCTGGATGAAGTAGATCGTTAAATGCAACAGTTTTCGGTGCCGCATGACGCTATGGATGTGTGGTCCCGATTTCCTGCGATTGCTATGAAATAAGTGTATAAGTCTAGTTGAAAAAACACCGCTATAAAGTGTAACTGTTTGTGCTAGTCTGCTTCGAGAGCGACCAATTCGGATCGCGCGGAGCTTGCATGAAATTTCCTTTCCCTTCATTTCGCGCGCAACCATCCTCTGTGGAATCGATGGATGTTGCAGCAGTGACCGAGAGCGCGGTTTTCGATGCGCCTCCCGTGATTTCTGTGGTTAATGGCGGACTTTCAGAGTCGATTATGACCGCGCCTTTATTCCCGCAATTGCAGCAATTACAGCGGTTATTACGCGAACTATCGGAAGGGAACGGGGATCGCCAGAGTTTGCAACGCGCATGTGAACTTATGCTTTCAACAACGCCCGAATTGCGTCTGGTGTGGGTCGGATTTTTCCCTGCGGAAGGCCATGATGACAACGAGAATGTCAGCGGCGATATCTTGCCCAATGTCGTCTTGGGTGCCGCACTGCCTGAGGCTGCGGCATGGCTTTTGCCAAGAGATAGTTTCGATTTTATCGCGCCTTATACGCAGATAGTCGATTGGCAAGAGTCGCAGGAACACGAATTTCACGCATTATTTAGCCCTTGGAAAAACACGCAGCAGCAATGTTCTGTCACCAATGCGCTGGCGATTCCGTTGTGTGTAGAAAATGCATCGGTGTATGGTATGGCAGTATTTTATGCCGATGACGCGGCCTACTTTAAAGAAACCGGTCTGGCGACGTTTCAGGCTTTCGGCCATGTATGTGAAGTAGTCTGGAAGCAGTCGCATTTGGCGCAGTTATTGCGGCAGCAGGCACGGGTCGATCATTTGACCGGATGTTTGAATCGAGAGCGGATTGCGCGTGAATTTGAACTTAGCGCTGCCGCGGCGCAAAAGATTGATCCAGCGTCACCGTTATCGATCATTTATTGTTGCTTGCAAGATTTCGGCAAGTTGAGCGCTTTGTACGGCTGGGTTGCCGCCGATAACATGCTGGCAGCGTTTGCCCGCGCAACTTGTGCGCAATTACGACCGCAGGATAAAGGCGGGCGCTGGAGCAGCACGGAATTCTTGTATGTATTGCCGGGTGCCGATGCCGATCTCGCAGAAGATTTGATGAAATCATTTCTCGGACATTTTAAGCAATCGCCCGTGATTGCCGATGATTGGTCGATTCGGATTGGATTTTCGATTGGCGCCGCAACTTACGGGGTTGATGGCAATGGTTTGGACGAGTTGCTACATTACGTCAGCCAGAATATGCGCAATTCGATTGCGCCGACGGTGGTCTACGACAGTCCTGCCTATAAAGATGTGGCGCGCTGGCGCACATCGGCAAAGGCTCTCAATGATTTATCTGGTGGTCAGCGTAGCCCGAATGAGATGAATTAAATGCGGTATTAAACCGGTCGCCAACGGGGCATTTTTCTTGGCGTTTCTGATTCGCGATAAAATACGTGGTTTTTCCGATTAAACCCCCTTTCTGTGTTTTCCATATTGCCGTGAATATTGGCCCTTATTTACTCCGTAACAATGTCTTTGTGGCACCGATGGCTGGTGTCACAGACCGTCCTTTTCGCCAGCTTTGTAAAGAGCTGGGGGCCGGTTACGCTGTATCTGAAATGGCCGCCTCTAACCCCCGGTTGTGGAAAACTGAAAAAACTGCGCGACGCATCAACCATGATGGCGAGATGGCACCGCGGGCCGTTCAGATCGCGGGCGCTGATCCAACCATGTTGGCGGAGTGTGCGAAATTCAACGTTGACCATGGCGCCCAAATTATCGATATCAACATGGGATGCCCGGTAAAAAAGGTCTGCAATAGCTGGTGTGGTTCGGCTCTGTTGCAAGACGAAAAACTGGTCGCCCGGATTCTGGAGGCGGTAGTGGCCGCCGTGGACGTGCCAGTGACATTGAAATTCCGCACCGGATGGGATCGTCTGAACAAAAATGCATTGAATATCGCCCGTCTGGCAGAAGCCAGTGGTATTGCTATGTTGACACTGCATGGTCGTACCCGGGCTGATGCTTATCGTGGGGATGCGGAATATGACACCATCACGGCGGTCAAGGCGGCGGTGTCGATTCCAGTAGTCGCGAACGGCGATATTACGACGCCTCAAAAGGCGCGCAAAGTGCTGGAGATGACGAAAGCCGACGCCATCATGGTTGGTCGCGCTGCGCAAGGGCGTCCATGGATATTTCGTGAAATCGAACATTTTTTACGAACCGGTACGTATTTGCCTGCGCCGTTAGTCTCCGAAGTACAACAGTTAATGGCAGAACATTTGCGTGCGCATTACCATTTTTACGGCACCTATTTAGGCGTACGAACCGCCCGTAAACACATCGGTTGGTACGTCCGCGATCTGCCGGGTGGCGAAGAATTTCGGCAGCGTATGAATCTGCTAGAAGATTGCGACCAGCAACTCGCCGCGGTAAATAGCTTTTTTGAAATGCAGTTTGCGCATGGCGAACGGTTACAATACGGGGTCGTTGCGCAGTTGGCAGCTTAAGTTAAAGATTGTCATGTGTATAACAGGCGAACTAAAAGCGCGTGAAAAAACATGATGAATTGCAGTAGAAAATATCGATTAGGGCAAGCTGGGGCGTAGAACGGCTCGCACCGGAATACGTGCTTTGGTCAGATAAACAATCTCAAATTAAAAAAATAGCAAAGTAAAGAATGAGCAAAGAAAGTATCCAGGATGTAGTCAAGAAAAGCCTTGAAAAGTATTTCAAGGATTTAGGCGAGCAGCCGCCCTCAAATGTCTATGACATGGTGATTTCCACGGTTGAAAAGCCGGTGCTGGAAGCCGTCATTGCGCGTGCCGAAGGCAATCAGTCACATGCAGCTGAGATGCTGGGAATTAATCGCAACACATTACGCAAGAAATTGCAGCAACACGGTTTATTGTAATTTAACCTCGAACGAACAATACAAAAGGTGTGTCGGGCCGATCGCTTAGTGGGTTTTAATTACATCCGTATCTGCCCCTTTAACTGCCCCTTAATTGTCTGACAGCGCGCTATTGATGACGCAGCAACGCGTTCCACACGTCTGTTAGCTATCACGCCAGTTGATTGTTCATTGTCATTAGTAATGCATCTTTTCCGAGTTTCCCACCATGATTAAACAAGCCCTCATTTCCGTCTCCGATAAGACCGGTATTCTCGAATTTTCCCGCGAGCTGGTCGCGCTGGGTGTGAATATTTTGTCGACCGGCGGCACCGCCAAACTTCTCGCCGACAACGGTATTCATGTGACCGAAGTCGCTGACTACACTGGTTTTCCGGAAATGTTGGATGGGCGTGTCAAGACATTGCACCCGAAAGTGCATGGCGGAATTCTGGCGCGTCGGGATTTTCCTGAACACATGAGCGCATTGGCGCAGCATCAGATTCCCCTGATCGACATGGTCGTAGTCAATCTGTATCCCTTCCAGGAAACGATCGCCAAGCAGCAATGCTCGTTGGAAGATGCGATTGAGAACATCGATATTGGCGGCCCTGCGATGCTGCGCTCGTCGGCTAAAAATCATAAAGATGTGATCGTACTGTGCGATCCGTCCGACTACGCCAAAGTGCTGGCTGAGCTGAAAGCGAATCAGGGCGAAGCGGCTTACGAAACTAAATTTGCTTTAGCGAAGAAAGTTTTTGCGCATACCGCGCAATACGATGGCGCGATCACTAATTATTTCACTTCGCTGGGCGAAGATAAGCAACACGTAACCCGTAGCGCTTATCCGACTACGCTGAATCTGCATTTCGAAAAAGTACAAGAAATGCGTTACGGTGAAAACCCGCATCAATCGGCCGCTTTTTATCGCGACCTGAATACGATAGACGGCGCACTGGCGAATTATCGCCAATTGCAAGGTAAAGAACTGTCCTACAACAACATTGCCGATGCAGATGCTGCTTGGGAATGCGTAAAAACTTTCGACGAGACTGCCTGCGTCATCGTCAAGCATGCGAATCCTTGCGGCGTTGCTGTTGCGCCGACGGTCTTAGAGGCCTATAGCAAAGCGTTCCAAACCGATCCTACGTCGGCTTTCGGCGGCATTATCGCCTTCAATCACGAGATCGACGGCAATGCTGCTGAAGCCATTGCCAAACAATTCGTCGAAGTAGTCATTGCGCCATCGTTCACTGAGCAAGCTAAGCAAATTTTCGCTGGCAAACAAAATGTTCGCTTGTTGGAAATAGCGCTCGGCAATGGCCGCAATGCGCACGACTTCAAACGCGTTGGCGGCGGTTTGCTGGTGCAGGCACCGGATGCTAAAAACGTCTTATTGGCTGAAATCACGGTAGCCAGCAAAAAACAACCTACTCCACAACAACTGCAAGACCTGATGTTCGCCTGGCGCGTCGCTAAGTTCGTCAAGTCAAACGCAATCGTTTTCTGTGGCAATGGCATGACATTAGGCGTTGGTGCCGGTCAAATGAGCCGTGTCGACTCAGCACGTATCGCCTCGATCAAAGCGAAAAATGCTGGCTTATCGCTGGTCGGTTCGGCGGTGGCTTCCGACGCATTCTTCCCGTTCCGCGATGGTCTGGATGTTGTGGTCGATGCTGGCGCATCTTGCGTTATTCAGCCGGGTGGCTCAATGCGCGATCAAGAAGTTATCGATGCAGCTGACGAGCATGGCGTGGTCATGCTGTTGACTGGCGCACGTCATTTCCGTCACTAAGCAAAAAACAACAAATATGCAGCAGACGGCTATCGCTTCTTCTTGTTTACTCAAAAACTTCGATGGTCGTCGCATAGCAGGTGTACGACGGTTTGGGCTGGTTGCGATGGGGCACTTATCCGCCAGCGACCACTACGCCGAGATCATTAATACGCTATGAGAATCCTCGGTATCGATCCCGGTCTGCGCACGACAGGCTTTGGCGTAATTGACAAGCAAGGCCATAAACTGACCTATGTTGCCTCCGGTACAATCAAAACGCCCGACGCCGATTTGCCGCAACGCCTGAAGGTTATTTTGAGCAGCGTTTCGGAAGTGGTGCGGACCTATACGCCGGATTGCTCAGCAATCGAAATTGTTTTCGTCAATGTAAATCCCCAATCCACGCTATTGCTAGGTCAAGCCCGAGGTGCGGCTATTTGCGCGCTGGTCAGTGCCGATTTACCGGTAGCTGAATATACTGCGTTGCAGATCAAGCAAGCAGTAGCAGGGCACGGCAAAGCGCAAAAGCAACAAGTCCAGGATATGGTCCAGCGGTTGTTGTCTTTGCCAGGTTTGCCCGGCACCGATGCCGCTGATGCTCTCGCTGTGGCAATTTGTCATGCGCATAGCGGCGAGGCGTTAGCGGCGCTGGCAGCGTTAGCGCCCGCGCTTGCGAAAAAAGGCTTACGCGTTAAGGGTGGTCGTTTAATTGGCTAAGTTGTAAACCAAGTCCGGCGTTAATATCGCGATAACCGCCATAATCTCCGCCACTCCTCTTAAGCATCCCTCTCTTCTGTTGTTAAATTCGAATTCTCTTCTGGAATAAACCTACTATTTTTCGATGTCTAATCGACATAAAACACATGTGTATAGCTCACATGTCGCTTTTATAGTCTTTGGTAAGTCCTTCATTTATCACAGATTTTGAGATTTGACCAATTCGATACTTAGTTGACAAAAACGCGCTAAGTCATTGACTTTACACAAAAATTTGCAATTCATATGGACGAATGGCTTGACCGCGGATAATGCATCCTCTAAAGTGGGTGTCAGTGTGAAAAAGTGTTTTTTTGTGGGGCATTTTGCCATTATCACAAAAACATTTTTCCTTAACTTTCACATAATTCAATAGGAGTCTGCGGTGTTTCAGGGTGCCTCAGCATTAAATCTCGATGCAAAAGGACGGATGTCTGTGCCATCCAAGCATCGTGACGCGCTGACCATTCAGTGTGAAGGTCGCCTGACCCTCACTAAACATCCGCACGGCTGTCTGCTGTTGTTCCCCCGTCCGACATGGGAAAGCCATCGCGAGCAAATCGCGGCCTGGCCTATGTCCGCGCGCGCGTGGCAGCGTATTTTTCTTGGAAATGCTTCTGATGTTGAACTCGATTCTGCCGGGCGGATTTTGATCGCTCCGGAATTACGCGTGGCCGTTGGCTTATCACGCGAAGTGATGTTGTTGGGAATGGGTAGCCATTTCGAGATTTGGGACGCAGCCAAGTTGGCTGAAAGCGAGTCGCAAGCAGTTGCTGCTGGCATGCCCGATGTATTAAGTAATTTTTCCTTCTGACGGCGCCAAGATGACTGAACAATCGGTGCCCGAATTCCAGCACCGCACGGTGTTGCTGGATGAAGCTGTAGATGCATTGAATATTATCGGCGAGCGTGCAGACGGGATTTATGTCGACGGCACGTTTGGCCGCGGTGGTCATAGCCGAAAAATTTTAGCTAGTCTGGGACCGCGTGGTCGCCTGATTGCATTTGATAAGGATCCGCAAGCGATTGCGACCGCAAATACGATCGTCGATCCGCGTTTTGAAATCGTTCACGATAGTTTTGCGACGATGGCAGAGGCCTTGCGCGAACGCAATATTGCGCAGGTCGACGGCGTGTTGCTGGATTTGGGGATTTCATCGCCGCAAGTCGATGATGCCAGCCGGGGTTTTAGTTTTCGCGCAGATGGACCGTTAGATATGCGCATGGATACGACGCGTGGAATGTCCGCAGCGGCGTGGCTGGCAACAGCCGATGAACAATTAATTGGAAAGGTAGTACGCGATTATGGGGAAGAACGGTTTGCTGTTCAGATTGCAAAGGCGATTGTTGCTGGCCGGGCAGTCCAGCCAATTTCAACCACACGACAGCTTGCCGCGATCGTGGCAAACGCTGTCAAAACCCGCGAGAAAGGCAAAGACCCGGCCACTCGCACATTTCAAGCTATACGCATTTTCATCAATAAAGAGCTTGAAGAACTCAAAATAGTCTTGGATCAGGCGTTTGAACAGATGTCTCTGCAGGGGAGATTGGTCGTGATCAGCTTTCATTCACTGGAAGATCGGATCGTCAAACAGTACATGGCCTCTAAAGCCAAGTTACCGCAGCCTGATCGTCGCCTGCCCATTCGTGCAGTCGATTTACCGCAACCGCAGTTAAAGCTGGTCTCGCGGATTAAACCTTCCGATGCTGAAGTTGCCGCTAATCCGCGCGCACGCTCGGCCATCATGCGCGTCGGCGAGCGTCTTGCTGGCAGCCCGCTGATTGATGTGACATCCGGAGATCGGCCATGATCGGGCGTATCAATGCTGTTTTGACGGTGATATTGGTTCTATGCGCGTTGGCGCTAGTGAACTCGCAATATCAGGCGCGTCAATTATTCATTGAGTTAGGCCGCGCCCAAAGTCAGTGGCGGCAACTGGATATCGAGTGGTCGCAATTGCAACTCGATCAATCGACGCTTGGTAAAAACGCAAGAATTGAAGCCAGTGCGCGGCGTGACCTGAATATGGTACCGCTGACGCCGCAACGCACCCAATATCTGACGATGGGTGCCAAATGACACGTAACCCGCCACGTACCGCTGCCTCCAAAGGTGTGCCTTTTTCCGCCAGTCCGGTGTTGAAGGTCAAGCTTCCTGCGTGGCGCTCGCGCACAGTATTATTTTTGTTGTTCGCTGCTTTTTTGGCGTTGGTAGTAAGAGCATTGTGGCTTCAGGGAGTGTCTACCGATTTTCTCCAAAAGCAGGGCGCTTCGCGCTATGCCCGGACGTTGGAATTGCCTGCAACGCGGGGTAAAATTACAGACCGTAACGGTCAGGTATTGGCATCATCGGTGCCGGTCAAAGCCGTCTGGGCGATTCCTGAAGACGTGCAGGATGCGCCGAAAGAAAAGTTGCAGGCGCTGGCTAAGTTGCTGGATATGACCGATGCCGAGTTGACAAAAAAACTTGATTCCGATCGCAGTTTTGTCTATCTGAAGCGACAAGTTGAAAAAGACGCATCGGATCAAATCATCAAACTGGGTATTGCCGGTATTGAAACGCGGCCTGAATACAAGCGCTTCTATCCAGAGGGCGAAGTCGCCGCGCACGTCGTTGGTTTTACGAATATTGAAGATGCAGGTCAGGATGGCATGGAATTGTCACAGCAAAAGTCGCTGGCGGGAACTACCGGAAGCCGTCGCGTTATTAAAGATCGTTTAGGTCGCATTGTCGAAGACATCGAAGCCGTCAAAGAGCCGCATGATGGCCGTGATCTGGCGCTGTCGATTGATAGCAAGATTCAGTACATTGCTTTTACCCAACTCAAAGAGATGGTCGAAAAGAGCAACGCTAAGGCGGGCGCTATTGTTGTGGTCGACGCCAAAAGTGGTGAAGTACTGGCGTTGGCGAATCTGCCTAGTTATAACCCAAATGATCGCTCGATCCTCACCGGCGCACAATTGCGTAACCGCGTGATGACGGATACTTTTGAGCCCGGCTCGACTTTGAAGCCTTTTACTGTCGCTTTGGCACTGGACACTAACCGCATTCAGCCCTCTACGACCTTTCAGATTCCAGACAAAATGACGATCGGCACCGCGACCATCGGCGATTCGCATCCACATGGATTGATCACGATGAGTGTCGCCCAGATTATCCAGAAATCGTCTAATCTCGGCACCGCCAAAATTGCGCTGCAAATGCCTGCTGAAGAAATGTGGGAGATGTTCACCACGGTTGGTCTCGGTCAGCAACCAAAGTTTGGCTTCCCCGGCGCAGTCGCCGGTCGTGTGCGCCCGTTCAAATCATGGCGCCCAATTGAGCAAGCTACGATGAGTTATGGCCACGGAATATCCGTTTCACTGATCCAGATGGCCCACGCCTATACAATATTTGCCCGTAACGGCGACCTGATCCCGTTGTCATTTCAGAAAGTGACCGAGCCACCGGTCGGTCAGCGCGTCGTTTCTGAAAAAACCGCCTTAACCATGCGCGCCATGCTGGAACGAGTGACTGCACCCGGCGGGACTGCGCCTAAAGCACAGGTACCCGGTTATCGCGTGGGCGGTAAAACCGGTACGGCTTACAAGATTGAAAATGGTAAGTACGTCAGAAAATATATCGCCGACTTTGTCGGTTTCGCTCCAGCTTCCGATCCGCGTTTGATCGTTGCCGTGATGATTGATGAACCTAGTATGGCTTACCGCTATGGCGGAGACTCCGCCGCGCCTGTTTTTGCGAATGTCGTGGCAAATGCTTTGCGCACGTTAAATGTGCCGCCTGACTCAAATATTACCGACATCATCATCCCTGCCGATGGCCCGAAGGAGAGCTTCTGATGATTGCCAAGGTTTCTGAGCTGACGCATATCCAGACATGGTTGCAAGGACTTGCAACGGTGACCAGGCCGACTTTCGGTCTGGTCTCAGACTCGCGCAAAGTTAAGGCTGGCGATGTATTTTTCGCCTATCCCGGTGACGAAACCGATGGCCGTGACTATATAGCGCAGGCATTGGAAAATGGTGCTGCCGCAGTGGTCTACGAAGCCAAGCAATTCAGCTGGACTTCAGCCGAAAATCTTTCAAAGCTGCCGCAAACTGTGCCGCATCTGCCGGTCAAGGGGCTGAAAGAAATCGCTGGCCCGATAGCGAACAAGTTTTATCATTACCCCGACCGCGATATGAGTATCATCGCGATCACCGGCACCAACGGCAAGACCTCATGCAGTCAATGGCTGGGGCACGCATTTGCGCAATTGGGGCAAACGGCTGGGGTCATCGGCACGCTGGGCGTCGGTATTTTTGTGCCGCGTCAGCAAGTTGAGTTTGATGTTACTGGCTACACCACGCCAGATGCCGTGCTGCTTCAGAACGAGTTAGTGAAGTTGCAGCAGGCAGGCGTGCAAGCGTTGGCGATTGAGGCATCTTCCATCGGACTCGACCAAGGTCGTCTGAATGGCATGCATGTCGATATCGCCTTGTTTACCAATCTGACCCGCGACCATCTTGATTATCACGGCGATATGGCGACTTATGAAGCCGCCAAACGCGCTTTATTTGACTGGCCGGGTTTGCAGCATGCAGTGCTGAATCTTGACGATCCAATGGGCTTACGTCTGGTGAGTCATCTGCAACAAAATGGCCAATCGACGGCAATTATCGGTTACGCGCTGACGGATGCGGCGGTTGAGAGCGCGAAGGGGTTGGGTGGTGAGTTTCCAATATTGCACGCGACCGCAGTGCGTACCAGTGCTAGCGGGACTGTCTTTCACGTCGACTCATCATTTGGCAGCGGTCAGATAAAAACTCACTTAGTCGGGCAATTTAACGTCAGTAACGTGCTGGGTATTCTGGGCGTTTTGCTTGCTAAAGAAGTTGCCTGGGATACGGCGGTCCATGCATTAGAGCGTCTGACGGCAGTGCCGGGACGCATGGAGCAATTCGGTGGGCATGATGCGCCATTAATCGTGATCGATTACGCGCATACCCCGGATGCACTGGAAAAAACATTATTGACGCTACGTCAGGTCGCGCAGCAACGCGGCGGCGAGTTGTGGTGTGTCTTTGGATGTGGCGGCGATCGCGATCCGGGCAAGCGGCCGCAAATGGGTGCCATTGCGGAGCTGGCGGATCACGTGATTTTGACCAGCGATAATCCGCGTGGCGAAGACCCGATTGTCATTATCGAGCAGATTCTAGGCGGGATGACATTAGCCGCAAACGCACAAACGCAAGAAGACCGCGCCGCAGCCATTTTGCGGGCGGTACGCAAGGCCGGTAAAGCCGATGTCGTGTTGCTGGCCGGAAAAGGTCACGAATCTTATCAAGAAATAAAAGGCAAAAAAATGCCATTTCTGGATGCCGACCATGCCGCATTGGCGCTGGCATCGCGCGCCACGATGAAAGGCGGCCCAGCATGATTAAGGCCTCACTAAAAGATTTGCAATCCTGGCTAGAAGCGGGGCATCAACAGGCCACGCTTGTCAATGTGAGCGATGCAAATGCTGTCGTCATCAAAGGCTTGACAACCGATAGCCGTGCGGTCGCGCCGGGTAATCTGTTTGTCGCGCTACGCGGCGAGCGCTTCGATGCACACGACTTTCTCGATCAGGTTTCAGACCAAGGCGCTGGCGCGTTGGTGGTGGAACATGCGCCGACAAATACGTCCGTGCCAGCATTGGTCGTTGCCGATACGCGTAACGCGCTGGGTGCAATTGCCAATGGCTGGCGTCAACAATTTTCTGTGCCATTGATCGCCGTTACCGGCAGCAATGGCAAAACTACGGTGAAGGAAATGATCGCCGCTATTCTGGCCGCGGCGTTTGGTGCAGACGGTTATCTGTCGACACGCGGCAATCTGAATAACGAGATCGGCGTACCGCTCACACTGCAACGACTGGATGCGAATCATCAGGCCGCAGTGATTGAGCTCGGCATGAATCATCCTGGTGAAATCGCCGTGCTGGCAGCCATTGCCGCGCCGACCGTTGCACTGGTAAATAACGCGCAACGCGAACATCAGGAATTTATGGCCAGCGTTGAGGCTGTTGCGATAGAAAATGGCAGCGTCATCGAAGCATTATCGGATAACGGAATCGCCGTATTTCCTGCGGACGATCCTTATACCGCGCTGTGGCGCGGCTATGCTGAGAATAAAGGTGCTTGCCTGACGTTTGGCTTATCCGATGACGCGGATGTACGCTGTACTTATCAGCCAACCGCGTTTGGCAGTGACATGCAAGTTACTACGCCTAAGCAAATTTTCGCTGTGCGGCTTGAGGCTGCTGGCGAACACAATGTGCGCAATGCGCTGGCGGCAATTGCCTGCGCGTTGGCAATTGGCATTGAGGTCGATGCCATTCAGCGCGGCCTGACATCCTTTGCGCCGGTGAATGGCCGCTTGCAACGCAAACTGGCGCAACGCGCTGGCTATGCAGGCGCGTTAGTGATCGACGATACCTACAATGCCAATCCGGATTCGGTACGCGCAGCAATAGACGTACTGGCCCAATCCGCCGCTCCGCGATTATTGGTGTTGGGTGACATGGGCGAAGTCGGCAACGATGGCCCGAAGTTTCATCAAGAAATCGGCGCTTATGCACGGCAGCAGGGGATTACCCATTTCTTGACATTTGGCGCGCTGGCAATCGATGCCAGTCAAGCTTTTGGCGCCTCAGCACAACACTTTAATGACATCACGGCGCTCATTGCTGCGGTTGATTCACATATGACGCCGTCCATGACGGTATTGGTAAAAGGCTCTCGTTTCATGAAAATGGAGCGCGTGGTTTTGCATCTGGTGAGCGGTGCCGCGGTAGGGAATTTGTCAACATCATCACCATCATCACAGGAGTCGCACTAATGCTGCTTTGGCTAGCGCAAAATTTTCAGCAGGATCATAGTTTTCTGCGCGTTTTTAATTTCCTGACGTTTCGGGCGGTTTTCGCCACGCTGACGTCTTTAGCTATTGGCCTGATCGCTGGTCCTGCGGTAATCCGCATGCTGGCGCGTCTTAAAGTCGGACAAGCGGTTCGCACTGATGGCCCGCAAACACATTTAATCAAAACCGGCACTCCCACAATGGGTGGCGTGTTGATTCTGATTGCAATTGGTATTTCGACATTGTTGTGGAGTGATCTTAGCAATCGTTTTGTCTGGATCGTATTGCTGGTGACATTAGGCTTTGGCACGATTGGCTGGGTCGATGATTATCGGAAAGTGGTTTTCAGAGATCCGAATGGCATGCGCTCGCGTGAGAAGTATTTCTGGCAATCGCTGATCGGCATAGTGGCAGCAATCTATCTGGCATTTTCAGTCTCTGGCGCAACCAATATGCAGGTCTGGGATTTGTTTGTCGCCTGGATTAAATCTGGCTTCAGCATGGATTTGCCGCCGAAAGCCGATTTGATCGTGCCATTTTTTAAGACCGTCAGCTATCCGTTAGGTGTCTGGGGTTTTATGGCGCTGACCTATTTCGTGATTGTCGGTACTAGCAATGCGGTCAATCTGACCGACGGCCTGGATGGTTTGGCGATTATGCCAACCGTGCTGGTCGGCGCTGCATTGGGATTATTTGCTTATTTGACCGGTAACTTTACTTTCGCCAGATATTTGCTGATTCCGCATATTCCGGGTGCTGGTGAGTTGTTGATTTTCTGCGGCGCGATGGCCGGGGCCGGATTGGCTTTCCTCTGGTACAACGCCTATCCCGCACAAGTCTTCATGGGCGATGTTGGCGCGTTGGCTTTGGGTGGCGCACTTGGCACGATCGCCGTGATTGTGCGGCAGGAAATATTGCTGTTCATCATGGGCGGAATTTTTGTAGTCGAAACCTTATCCGTGATGCTGCAAGTGATCTACTTTAAATACACCAAGAAGCGTTTCGGCGTAGGGCGCCGGGTATTGCTAATGGCGCCGCTGCATCATCATTATGAGCAAAAAGGCTGGAAAGAAACGCAAGTCGTCGTGCGTTTCTGGATCATTACGATGATTCTCGTGCTGTTTGGATTATCAACGTTGAAGTTAAGGTAAGAGTGGTAATGACATACATCGGTAAACATGTTCTGGTGCTGGGTTTGGGTGAATCCGGACTGGCAATGGCTCTGTGGCTGGCACGCTGCGGTGCGACACTGCGCGTGGCCGATACGCGCGCTGCACCAGAACGTTTGGAGCAATTGCTTGCGGTTGTTCCTGATGTCGAATTTATCGGTGGCAATGATGGTAGTGAAGATGGCACTTTTAATGCCTCACTTCTGGACGGCATCGCCTTTGTCGCGGTCAGTCCGGGACTGGCACCGATCCGGGAACTGAAGGAAATTATTCCAGCGGCAGCACTTGCTGAGATTCCCGTCTGGGGAGAAATCGAACTTTTCGCACAGGGTCTGGCTGCGCTACGCGAAAGTCAGGATTACAACCCGAAAATTATCGCCATCACCGGCACTAATGGTAAAACCACCGTCACCAGTCTGACCGGCTTGCTGTGTCAGCGCGCAGGTTTCACCGTCCAGGTCGCGGGCAATATTAGTCCGGCAGCGCTGGATGTGTTGCGTAGCGCGCTGGATGCAGAAGCCTTGCCGCAAATCTGGGTGCTGGAGTTGTCGAGTTTCCAGTTGCACACGACGTATAGCTTGCAAGCAGATGCAGCGACGGTATTAAATCTGACGCAGGATCATCTTGACTGGCACGGCGACATGGCCGCCTACGCTGCTGACAAAGCACGGATTTTTGGTGAAAATACCACGCGGGTGTTGAATCGTGACGATCCACTGGTCATGCAATTGGCTCCCCGGACGGGCGTGACGAACCCAGTGACTAATCCTGTAACAACCATTACTTTTGGCGTCGATGAGCCGCATCACGCAGACTGCTTTGGCCTGACGCATGACAACGGCATGCAATGGTTAGCGGTGGCTGCCGAGGTAGAGGAAGAGTTAGAGAAAAAACGCGGTAAAAAACAGCAAGTTGAAGCATTGCCGATTGTTATCAATCGTTTGATGCCCGCCGATGCACTGCGGATTCGCGGTCAGCACAACGCCGCTAATGCCTTAGCGGCGTTAGCTTTGGGGCGTGCCATCGGCTTGCCATTTGCCTCGTTGTTGCACGGCTTGCGAGAATATCGTGGTGAACCGCATCGGGTGGAATTGTTGGCGACGATTGATAACGTCGAATATTACGACGACAGCAAAGGCACAAATGTTGGTGCCACAGTCGCTGCGCTGAATGGTTTAGGCCGCGGTCCGGATGGCGGTGCTACGCCAAATCGGTTGGTGCTGATTGCTGGCGGTGATGGCAAAGGGCAGGACTTCACGCCCTTAGCAGAACCGTTGGCACATTATGGCCGCGCATTAATATTGATCGGGCGCGATGCCGATGCTATTCGCCACGCTGTGAACAGCACTTTGTTGGCGGCTGGTATCGATATCGTCGATTGCGAAACGCTGGAGCAAGCGGTGCAACGCGGCGCTGAACTTGCCCACGCTGGCGATGCCGTACTGTTATCCCCTGCATGCGCCAGTTTCGACATGTTCCGCAGTTATGTTCATCGGGCGGAGACATTCGGTGCTGCGGTACGTGAATTGGCGCTCTCACGCGGCGAGGTCAGCATATGAAATTCGCGTTCCCATTTTTCTCAGGGGGTAGCGATAAAGCTGCGGAAAAACCGCAGGCGCAGGCGCGGCCACGTTCGGTCGATGGTACCAAGCCCGGGGTGCAGCGCTCGAAGATGATGGAGTACGACCAGCCGTTGGTATGGGTCGTCATATTGTTAATGCTGCTTGGCCTGGTGATGGTGTATTCGGCTTCGATTGCATTACCGGATTCGCCTAAATACGCTAGTTATAAAAGCTACATCTTTCTATTGCGTCAGGCGATATTTATTAGTGTTTCTATTGTTGCTGGACTGGTGACTTTCCGGATACGCATCGCCACCTGGCAACGTTGGGCACCGTATTTATTTGTTGGCACGTTGGTATTGCTGGCGCTCGTGTTGGTGCCCGGTTTAGGTAAGGGCGTGAACGGTGCCAAACGCTGGTTATCGTTCCACGTCTTTAATTTGCAACCATCGGAATTAATGAAGTTGTTCATCGTCTTATATGCGGCCAATTACACCGTCCGTAAACAAGAAGTGATGCACAAGTTGACCAAGGGCTTTTTGCCGATGACAGCAGCAGTCGGATTAGTCGGATTGCTGTTGATGCTAGAGCCGGATCTTGGCGCACTCGGTGTGATTGTCTGCATCGCCATGGGCATTTTGTTTTTGGGCGGTATTAACGGTATTTGGTTTGGCGGCATCACGGCGATGTTATCCGTGATGTTTTCGCTGGTGATCTGGTTATCGCCTTGGCGCAGAGAACGGATTTTTGCGTATCTGAATCCATGGGATCAAGATAATGCGTTGGGCAAGGCTTACCAACTTTCGCATTCGCTGATCGCTTTCGGACGCGGAGAAATATTTGGTGTTGGACTTGGCGCAAGTGTTGAGAAATTGCACTACTTGCCAGAAGCGCATACCGACTTTTTGCTGGCAGTGATTGGTGAAGAGCTTGGTTTCGTTGGCGTGTTGGCAGTGGTCATCATGTTTTACTGGATTATCAAGCGCGCTTTTGAGATTGGCCGTCAGGCGATTGCGATGGAGCAGGTTTTTGCCGGTCTCACCGCTAAGGGAATCGGCATCTGGATCGGGGTCCAAACCTTTATTAATATGGGCGTCAATCTGGGTTTGTTGCCGACCAAAGGTTTGACCTTGCCGCTGATGAGTTACGGCGGTTCGGGCGTACTGATTAACTGTGTTGGATTAGCGATTTTGTTGAGAATCGATTACGAGAATCGCGTCATGATGCGCGGAGGGCGTTCATGATGCCTTCGAAAAAATTATTGATTATGGCGGCGGGTACTGGCGGACATATTTTCCCAGGTCTGGCAATTGCCGACACCATGCGGCAACGTGGCTGGGATGTGACCTGGCTTGGTACGACGCATGGGATGGAAGGCGATCTGGTGCCGCGCCACAATATTGAGATGGACCGCATCACGTTTTCTGGTCTGCGCGGCAAAGGTCTTGCGCATTCATTGCGCGGCGTGTGGCGGTTGCTGGTGAGTTTTCCCGCTTGCTTTAGCGTTATTGGTCGGCGCAAACCTGACGTGATACTCGGCATGGGCGGGTATGTCACCGTCCCCGGTGGTGTCATGGCGCGGCTGCGTAACGTGCCGCTGGTATTAGTGAATGCAGATGCTGCGTTGCTGTTGTCGAATAAAGTATTGGCCCCGTTAGCGCAACGCGTGTTGTTTGGTTTGCCCGCTGCTTTGAGTAATCTCGGTAAGAAGGCAAAAGTCACCGGCAATCCCGTGCGTGAGGAAATCATGCAATTGCCGTTGCCCACGCAGCGTTTCAATGGGCGTATCGGGCCATTACGATTGTTAGTGGTCGGCGGTAGTTTGGGGGCAAAAGCGCTTAACGATTGTTTGCCAGCAGCGTTGGCGCTGATGCCTGCAGAATTACGGCCAAGCGTGACGCATCAATCCGGCAAGCAACATATAGCAGCATTGCAGGCCGCCTACAAAGCGGCCGGGGTCGCGGCAGAAGTAGTCGCTTTTATTGATGATATGCCGCGCCGTTATGCCGATGCCGATTTGGTGGTATGCCGCGCCGGTGCGATCACGGTTTCTGAGTTAACCGCGGCAGGTGTTGCCAGTGTGTTGATTCCGTTGGTTGCGTCAACAACCTCGCATCAACGCGATAACGCGCGCTGGATGTCGACAAAAAAGGCGGCGATTCATTTGCCGCAAAGTGAGTTAAATAAAGAGCGTTTGTCTGCATTGTTGACCAGTATGACACGGCAGGATTGTCAGGCTTTGGCACAGGCAGCGTATGAAAACGGTCGGCGCGATGCCAATCAAACTATCGCGCAGGTCCTTGAAGAATTAGCAGGTGGAAAGTCGTCATGAAACATAAAGTTAAAAATATTCATTTTGTAGGTATCGGCGGTTCCGGCATGAGCGGGATCGCTGAAGTGTTGTTGAACCTCGGCTATACCGTGTCCGGCTCGGATCTTGGGTCTAATGCTGCGACCCGCCGTCTGGCAAAGCTAGGTGCCAAAGTGACATTGGGTCACGCTGCGGAAAATATTCTGAACGCCAACGCTATCGTGACATCGACGGCGGTAAAAGCGGATAACCCGGAAGTTGTCGCCGGCCGTGAAAAACATATTCCGATCGTGCCGCGCGCAATGATGTTGGCCGAATTGATGCGCCTGAAGCGTGGGATTGCGATTGCCGGTACGCATGGCAAAACGACGACGACCAGTTTAGTGGCGAGCGTATTGGCTGAAGGCGGACTGGATCCAACGTTTGTGATCGGTGGCCGTCTGACCAGCGCAGGGGCAAACGCCAAGCTCGGTTCAGGTGATTTTATTGTTGCCGAGGCGGATGAGTCAGACGCTTCGTTTCTCAATCTGTCGCCAGTAATCGAAGTTATTACGAATATCGATGCTGATCATATGGAAACCTATGATCATGACTTCGGCAAGTTGAAACAAGCGTTTGTGGAATTCACGACCCGTCTGCCATTTTATGGCGTCGCGGTGCTTTGTATCGACGATGCTAACGTGCGTGAAATCATGCCGCAAATTTCTAAGCCGATTACGACTTACGGCTTTCGTGAAGATGCGCAAGTGCGGGCGATTGACGCCAAAGCGGTGGCTGGTCATATGCAATTTACCGTGGTGCAAGAAGGCTATGCACCAATGCCGATCAGCTTAAATCAACCCGGCATGCATAACGTGCAAAACGCCTGCGCCGCCGTGGCGATTGCGCGTGAACTTGGGGTTGCCGATGCCGCGATTCAAAAAGCGCTGACCGAGTTCCATGGTGTTGGTCGCCGCTTTACCCGCTATGGCGAAATCCCTGTGCTGGCAACGGATACCAAGTCTGCGGGTACTTACGCGCTGGTAGATGACTATGGACATCATCCGGTCGAAACCGCAGCGACGATTTCTGCCGCACGAGGCGCCTATCCGGGACGTCGGCTGGTGTTGGCGTTTCAGCCGCATCGCTACACGCGGACACGTGATTTGTTCGAAGATTTCGTCAAGGTTTTATCCAGCGTTGATGTGTTGGTTTTGGCAGAGGTGTATGCCGCCGGTGAAATGCCGATCGTCGCTGCGGATGGACGGGCCTTGGCACACGCATTGCGCGTTGCTGGAATGGGCGAACTGGTCTTTGTCGAAAATATCAGCGATATGCATGCAGCAATTGTCAACATAGTGCGTGATGGCGACGTTGTTATGACCATGGGCGCGGGATCGATCAGCGGTGTGCCTGCCCAGTTGGTGAATCAGGCAGCACCGGATTAAAGACAAGACAGAGTTGTTGGGCACGATGCGTAAATAACGCAAGCAGACCTAGGCAAACGTAAGCAAATGAGGCATGAATAAGATATGAGTACGCAAAATATCAACACCCAATTCGGAAAAGTCGGCGTTCTGTTCGGCGGGCGTTCGGCTGAGCGCGAAGTCTCAAAAATGTCCGGCAATGGCGTCGTGCAGGCATTGAAAAACCAAGGTGTCGATGCGCACTTGTTTGATCCGGCTGAGCGTAGTCTGGCGGAACTGGCGGCAGAAAAATTTGATCGCGTATTTATCGCCCTGCACGGGCGGTACGGCGAAGACGGCACTATTCAGGGTGCGTTGGAACAACTCGGTATTCCTTATACCGGACCTGGCGTGATGGCTTCGGCGATTGCGATGGATAAAGTGATGAGTAAGCATGTCTGGCAAAGCGCCGGTTTGCCTACGCCACGCTTTCTGGTGCTGGATTCTCTTAGTGCATCGGCTGAAGAATTGCGTCAATTGCCGGATGTTCTGGGTTTGCCGTTGATGCTTAAAGCGCCGCATGAAGGCTCGACTATCGGCATCAGCAAAGTAAATAGTTACGCAGATATTGATGATGGCTTCGCTTTGTGTGCGAAGTATGACGAGGTCGTGCTGGCGGAGGAATTTATCGCCGGACGTGAGCTGACAGTACCGGTATTGGGCGCTGGTCGTACTGCGCGGGCGCTGCCTATCGTGGAGATTCGTGCACCGGATGGCAATTACGACTATCAGCACAAATACTTCACCGATGACACCAAATATTTATGCCCCGCGCCGTTGGATGAAGCGTTGACACAGCGGATACAGGCGCTGGCCGTACAGGCTTTCAATGCGATTGGTTGCAAAGGCTGGGCGCGGGTCGATTTTATGTTGCGGGCCAGTGATAACGCACCGTTTCTGTTAGAGATTAACACTTCTCCCGGAATGACCGGCCATTCGTTGGTGCCGATGTCGGCAAAACAGGCGGGATCTAGCTACGAAGAATTGTGTGTCGAGATATTGGCGTCGGCGGCGCTTGATTTGAAGCCGACTAAAGAATGGACTCCTGACTGAGTAGTGCCAGAGGTCGGCTTAGTAGTGTGTTCCAGCAAGGTTTTGCATTAGCAAACGGTGTAAGCATTAGCGATAAAGATAGCAACTATGTGGCAAGACATCAAAATATTGAATGCAACTTCCAATGCCTTGTTTGGGCTGGTTTTGCTCGTCTTGCTGGCATCCGGGGTGTGGTGGCTGGCACAGCGCCCGATGTTTACGTTGAAGGTAATTCGGGTTGAGGGCGTAGACCAAAGTGAACTGCGCCGGGTGAATCCATTGACGATACGCGCCAGTGCATTGCCGCGTATCAAGGGCAATTTTTTTACATCTAATCTGGATTCGGTGCGGGCAGCGTTTGAGTCGGTGCCTTGGGTGCGCAAAGCTTCGGTGCAACGTGAATGGCCGAATCAGTTGGTGGTCACAATTGAAGAGCATCAACCGCTCGGCACTTGGGATGACGATGGTCGCTTGTTGTCGGCCAAAGGCGATTTGTTTATCGCCAATCTGGACGAGGCGGAAGAGGATGGCGATCTCTTGAAATTTGGTGGTCCTACTGGTAGCGAGAAAGATGTTCTGGCACGTTTTGCAGAATTTCAGAAATGGTTCGCTCCGCTCAAGTTAACGCCGGTTGACGTGGAATTGTCGCCGCGCTATGCCTGGAGCGTAAAGCTGGATAACGGTATGACCGTGGCACTGGGGCGAGAGCAAAGCAAGACGACTTTGCATGAGCGCGTTGATCGACTGGTAGAGATTTACCCGCAGTTGTTGTCGCGTTTGCAGGACCGCATTGAAAGTGTGGATATGCGTTATCCGAATGGTCTGGCGTTAAAGGCGAGTGGCCTTGGCGCGGGATTGGGAAATAAGAAAAAATAAGCGAAACATTATGACTAAAGACGCAAAAAATCTGATCGTTGGCCTCGACATTGGCACCTCTAAAGTGGTGGCGGTGGTGGCCGAGATTCTGCCTGACGGACGCCATGAAGTGATCGGACTTGGTCAACATGAATCCAAGGGATTAAAGAAGGGAGTCGTGGTCAACATCGAGGCCACCGTCGAGTCTATCCAGCGTGCGCTGGAAGAGGCAGAACTGATGGCAGACTGCAAGATTCGCAATGTGTACACCGGCATCGCCGGCAGCCATATTCGCAGCTTCAATTCCAGCGGTATGGTCGCTATCAAGGACAAGGAAGTCACCGCAGCGGATGTCTCGCGGGTGATCGAAACGGCTAAAGCAGTGAACATCCCGACCGATCAGCAATTGCTGCACACGGTGCCGCAAGAGTTTATTGTCGATAGTCAGGAAGACGTGCGTGAACCAATCGGCATGAGCGGTATCCGACTAGAAGTAAAGGTGCATATCGTCACCGGCGCGGTCTCTGCGGTACAGAATATCGTCAAGTGCGTTCGTCGTTGCGGGCTGGAAGTATCGGATTTAATTTTGCAGCCAATGGCCTCGGCCGACGCTGTGCTGACCCCCGATGAAAAAGAACTCGGCGTGGTCTTGGTGGATATCGGCGGCGGCACGACCGACGTCGCGGTTTTCACAGAAGGCGCGATTCGTCACACCGCTGTGATCCCGATTGCTGGCGATCAGATTACCAACGATATCGCGATGGCATTGCGTACGCCAACTGCAGAAGCAGAAGAAATCAAATTGCGCTACGGCGTCGCCAAGCAGATTCTGGCTGATCCTGGTGAAACGTTGGAAGTGCCCGGCCTGGGTGATCGCAGCTCGCGCAATCTGTCGCGGCAGGCATTAGCCGCTGTGATCGAGCCACGTGTCGAAGAGTTGTTCGCTTTGGTGCATCAAGTCGTGCGTGAGTCCGGTTACGAAGAGGTGTTATCGAGCGGTATCGTTCTGACTGGCGGTTCTGCATTGATGCCCGGCATGATCGAATTAGCCGAAGATATTTTCCTGAAGCCAGCACGTTTGGGAACGCCACATTACAGCGGTCAATTGGCCGATGTGGTGCGGAGTCCACGCTACTCAACAGTGCTGGGCTTGCTGCTGGAAGCAAAAAAACAGTATCTGCGCGGTTATATCGTGACGCGTCAGGAGGGTTCTGCAAAGGCTGTCTGGCAGCGCATGAAGGAATGGTTTTTAGGTAATTTTTAAACGTCAATCGTTGACGTAGCAGTCAATGAACCGATGGCATCAATATTGCTGTACGAGTAGTTACTAATAACGGCGATAGAACAAACGCAGCAGATGTAGCAGGACATTATTAAATTGGCTGGTAAATGTTTATGGTTGTTTTTTGTTGTTAATGTAACGCGCAGTTCTCAGTTGCTAGGCCTCACACCGCGTGATGCCTATTGACTGGATGCTGCAACTTTATGAGGAAACATCATGGAAATCGATATGCTTGACAATGCAACGCTGGGTACCGTGATTAAAGTCGTTGGCGTCGGTGGCGCTGGCGGCAATGCGGTTCAGCATATGATCAATAAGGGTGTTTCGGGAGTCGAGTTTATCGCTGCCAACACCGATGCCCAGGCGCTGAAGCAATCCAAAGCGCATAACGTGATTCAGATCGGTGATACCGGTCTGGGCGCAGGGATGAAGCCGGAAGTCGGCCGTCAATTGGCGGAAGAGTCCCGGGCGCGGATTGAAGATGCACTGCGCGGTGCGCACATGGTATTTATCGCAGCCGGTATGGGCGGCGGTACTGGTACTGGCGCTGCGCCGGTGGTCGCACAGATCGCTAAAGAACTAGGCGCGCTGACGGTTGCGGTGGTGTCCAAACCATTTTCTTACGAAGGTCAGAAGTGCATGGACCTCGCTGATGAAGGTCTGGAAGCGCTGTCTCAACACGTTGATTCGTTGATTATTATTCTTAACGAAAAGCTGGAAGAGATTTACGAAGACGACAGCATGGTTGAATGGCTGGAACACGCCGATGATGTGCTCAACAATGCGGTAGCCGGGATTGCAGAAATCATTAACGTACCGGGTCATATCAACGTCGATTTCAATGACGTTAAGACGATCATGGGCGAACAAGGCAAGGCGATGATGGGAACGGCAACAGCGCACGGCGTTGACCGCGCTCGTCTGGCGGCCGAACAAGCTGTCGCGTCGCCGTTGCTGGATGGTATCGATTTGTCCGGTGCGCGTGGCGTGTTGGTGAATGTGACCGCAAGTCGCAGCCTGAAGGGTAAGGAAATCAAGGAAGTCATGGCAACTGTGCGTGCGTTTGCAGCACCGGACGCGTCGATTGCGCAAGGTATCGCCTACGACGAAACCATGGGCGACGACATCCGTGTCACCGTAGTAGCAACCGGCCTTGGTCGTGCTCGCAAATCGGTGCAATTGGTTCAGCCGCAAATGCTGCGTACTGGAACGCACAATGAACCGATGATGCAGCATGGTCATGGTCATTCCAGCGCGCATTCCGGCCATGGTAGTTCGTCATTCGAAGGCATGAAAGCGCCAGCAGTATGGCGTCGTGAGTCGGCTTCGGATACGGTTCGGGCATTGGAAAAGAATGGCATGGAAACGTATGACATTCCGGCTTTCCTGCGTAAGCAAGCGGACTAACAGTAATAACTAGCGGGGATATTTTATGGCGGCTAAGTCGCCACAGAATACTTTCCGCGAACGAGTGTAAACGAGGGATGCCCTGCAAAACAACGTGGAACAGGGCATACTTCGGAACGCCGCGTCGCTCTGGCGCGGCGTTTTCTTTGGGCGGCTGGAAAGTAACATTTCTGCTGTCACAAACCAAGAAGGCGATCATTTTCGGCGAGTAGAAACGTCGGTAAACGAAGCGGCTTTTCATTATTCGACGTAACGATAAAAATGTTAAACGCGTAGTAGCAGTTTTCACCATTTTCATCATGCAAACCATATTAATTAGATAAAAGGACAGTCATCATGACAATCAAAATCGGCGATACCGTGCCAGAAGGCAAATTAGCAGAGTTCATCGAAAATGAAACAGAAGGTTGTTCGCTTGGACCAAATACTTTTAACGTTAGTGATTTAGTCAAAGGCAAGAAAATCGCCTTGTTCGCCGTACCGGGCGCATTCACGCCAACTTGCTCCGCCAAGCATTTGCCAGGCTATATTCAGCTTGCCGCTGAATTCAAAGCTAAAGGCGTAGATGAAATTTGGGCAATTTCGGTCAACGATGCTTTCGTCATGGGTGCATGGGGCCGCGATCAAAAAGCCACAGGTATCGTACGTTTATTGGCTGATGGCAATGCCGATTTCGTCAAGTCTCTGGGTCTGGAAGCAGATTTCGGTAAGTTCGGCATGGGCACACGTTCGCAACGCTTCTCCGCTTTCATCGATAACGGCGTGGTCAAACAATTGAACGTCGAGCAAGGTGGCACTTTTGAAGTATCGAAAGCAGAAGTCTTGTTGGGACAAATCTAAATCGCGTTGCAATCTTTGATTGCATGATCGATTTGATAATAAAACGGTGCCTTGAGCGCAAATGCCGTTCAGTTAAGACTGGACGGCATTTTTATTTTTCTTGTAACGTTCGTGCCAGCTGTTAACCTATGCGTAAATTACCAACCTCTGCACCATCGCATACAACTGCCATAAAACAAGAATGCCGTTCAGCGTTAACTGAGTGGCATTAAGCCTTGAGCGTCGTTTTATTTTGGGTGTTCCCCACTAAATCCGGCAAAGAGTGGGATGAAATACCGATCCGTATTTTTTTCCCCACACGGCAACACATCGTTACAGTCGAACTTTTGGGTAACATCTATAATGACAACATGTTAAAACAACGCACTATCAAAAAACTTGTCAAAACTGTTGGAATCGGATTGCACTCCGGCACCAAGGTTGAATTGACCTTACGCCCGGCTGCAATTGATACCGGGATCGTCTTCCGGCGTATTGATCTGGATCCGGTGATTGATTTTCCCGCCTCGGCGAACAGTGTTGGCGATACACGCATGGCGTCGGTGCTATCCAAAGATGGTGAGCGCGTATCCACGGTGGAACATTTGCTCTCAGCCTGCGCCGGTTTAGGGATCGATAATTTATACGTCGATCTGACTGCAGAAGAAATTCCGATCATGGACGGCTCCGCCTCCTCATTCGTATTTCTGCTACAACAAGCGGGCTTGGAAGAGCAAGGCGCTGCCAAGAAATTTATCCGTGTCAAAAAGACTGTTGAAGTACGCGAAGGTCAGGGCGACAAGGAAAAATGGGCGCGTCTTGAGCCATGTAACGGCTTCAAGTTAAAGTTTTTTATTGAATTCCATCATCCTGCCGTCGACGGCACCGGCCAGACTGCTGAAGTCGATTTCAGTATTGAGTCGTATGTCAAAGAGATCGCCCGTGCGCGTACTTTTGGCTTTATGCAGGACGTTGAGACTTTGCGCGGGATGGGTTTGGCCCGAGGCGGTTCGCTGGAAAATGCGATCGTCATGGATGAGTATCGGATTCTGAATAGCGATGGTTTACGCTATGAGAATGAGTTCGTGCGGCACAAGATATTGGACGCCATCGGTGATTTATATTTGATCGGCCATCCTCTGCTAGCCAGTTACGTAGCGCATAAGTCCGGGCACGCTATGAATAACCAGTTGTTGCGGGCATTGCTTGCGCAGCCGGATGCCTATGAAATTGTCAGCTTTGATGATTTGGCGTTAGCGCCGGATACGTATCAGCGGCAGGCAACTGAGGAATGGGCGTTGAATTAAGCTAATGTCTTGTGGGCCGCTAAGTTTAGGGCGTATATCAATTCACAGCTTCCTTTGCATTCGTTATCAGTTGCGACACTGCGGGATTATCTTAAATAATCGCGGCTTTACCGTCTCTCGCAACGTTGATTTATCTATTAGATTGCTCTTTATAGCGGCCAACCAGCGCTGCAAGAGCAGCCTTCAATGCTTCGTTACGGGGCGATTCCTCCAGCGATACGGCCAGATTGGAGAATGCAGAAGCCGCTTCCGGGGTCAGGCTAAATTGCTTGACTGGGGTGATTTTTTTGAGGTTTTGGCTAACTTGCACTTTGATTCGGATTCCATTAACCTGCCAGTTCTCCGCCAGCAAATAGCTCTGTAGCTTCGGTAATTGCTGTTTCAGCTTGGTCGCCAATGCGGCATTTGGAGCAGACAAGACTAACTGCCCAGCGTCAAAATGCAGGACTTCGCAGGCCGCAAACATGCTTGGCAATCCAATTCCACATTGTTTTTGCAATGCTGCCATGCGGCCCAAAGTTGGCAATAACGCTGCCATTTTGTCGTCACCGCGCAGGAAATCGGAGGCGTCGCGAGAGACCGCCCTGGAAAATTTTGAGCCTGTCTTCGCTTGCCCAAACGAAGAGGAAAATGAGAGTTTGCGCATGATGACGAAACCATATCACGTAACCGCCAAGCCCAGACCGCGACGATGCAAGTAATTTTGCTGCATGCACGCTTTGCCAGAGCCAAATCGATTACGTTGGGCGTGCGCCATTTTGCGTTGATGGGGGCCATTTTTCTGGGCGCAGTCCTATGCGCAACGGCGTTGGTCTATTTAATCACTTTTCGTTATGCAGGTAGCATCCCCTTTTTATCAAAGTATTCGACTGAACCAGCCGGTAATGCACCGGACAGTAATCAATACTTGAAAGAAAATTTAGCCGCAATGGCAGTCAAATTAGGCCAGATGCAGGCCCAACTGTTACGACTGGATGCACTTGGAGAGCGCGTTCAGGGTTTGGCAGGCGTCAAGCCGGAAGAATTTAATTTCAAGGAAATACCCGGAACCGGCGGCATCGAGCCAAGCAACGTCAAAGAACGGACGTCCCACGTTTTGAGTATGGATGAATTTCAACAGGCACTGGCTGGCATGTCACGCGATATAGGCTATCGCGCCGATTATATGAATGTGGTGGAAACCACGTTAATGAACGATAAAATCAAGGGCAAATTGTTGCCAACCAATCAACCGGTTGCGGTCAATTACAACTCATCCAGTTTCGGCTGGCGACTAGATCCTTTTACCGGCCATAGCGCGTTTCATGAAGGGCTGGATTTTCCTGCCGCGACCGGCACGCCTATCGTCGCCGCTGCTGCCGGTGTGGTGATCGCTGCCGAGTATCATCCCGCTTATGGCAACATGCTCGACATTGATCATGGCAATGACATCATTACCCGTTATGCACATACGTCGAAACTATTGGTAACAGTAGGTGACATCGTGCGGCGCGGTCAGCATATTGCAGATATTGGCAGCACGGGGCGTTCAACTGGGCCGCATCTGCATTTTGAGGTCAGAATAAAAAATGTGGCGCAAGATCCGCGTAAATTTCTGGCAGCGGGGACTGATCAGGCGAAAATGGCGGAGTTGATGATTAAATAACACACATTTCTTTTTTATCCGTTATAAAGATGCATCAAACCTTACAAATTGGCGCGTTAGGTATTGTTTCCTGATGCATAACCCCAACCTGTCGAAGGTCGCATGATAAAATCCGTTACTTAATTAGTGGTAGTCCGGTTTTGTGTTACTGCATTTCCAGACCTCTAAGCATTTTGTTCGTTTCGCTTTCCTTGTTACCGACCCATGCTTTATATTTTACGTTTATGGTTGATGTAAAAATAGCGTTGTCCAATGGAAGCGCGAAATACCTCCGATACCTTTTTTAGAATCCAAGCATGTCATTACTGACCCAGATTTTCGGTAGCCGCAACCAGCGACTGCTCAAGCAATACCAAAAAACTGTAAGCCAAATTAATGGTCTCGAGCCGACAATGGAAAAGTTGTCGGACGAGCAGTTACAAGCTAAAACGTCGGAATTCAGGCAGCGCATCGCCAAGGGCGAAAAACTGGATGATTTGTTGCCGGAAGCGTTTGCAGTTTGTCGCGAAGCCGGTAAGCGCGTCCTCAAAATGCGCCACTTCGATGTGCAGTTGATTGGCGGAATGGTCCTGCATTACGGCAAAATTGCTGAAATGGGTACTGGTGAAGGTAAAACGCTGATGGCAACGCTGCCAGCGTATTTGAATGCATTGGCTGGCAAGGGCGTACACGTCGTGACCGTCAATGACTATCTGGCACAGCGCGATGCTGACTGGATGGGTCGCCTATATAGCTGGCTAGGTCTGACTACGGGTGTGAATTTGTCCGCTGTAGAGCACGATGATAAGCAAATTGCGTATGCGGCTGACATTACTTATGGCACCAATAACGAGTTCGGCTTTGATTATTTACGCGATAACATGGTGTTCGAGGCGCGGGACCGCGTGCAACGTGTCCTAAATTTCGCGATTGTCGATGAAGTTGACTCGATCCTGATCGATGAAGCGCGAACGCCACTGATTATTTCCGGTCAAGCCGAAAATCATACCGATCTTTATCTAAAAATCAATGCTGTACCGCCGCTGCTGACCATGCAAGTGGGCGAAGAAACACCGGATGGTAAAGGTAAAGTTGAAGTTCCTGGCGATTACACCAAGGACGAAAAAGCCCATCAGGTATTGTTGACAGAAGCTGGCCACGAAAAAGCTGAACAAATCCTGACAAGTATGGGATTGCTGGCAGAAGGCGCATCATTGTATGACGCTGCCAATATTAGCCTGATTCATCACTTGTACGCTGCGTTGCGCGCGCATTCGCTGTATCACAAGGATCAGCATTACGTGGTTCAAAACAGTGAAGTCGTCATCGTTGATGAATTCACAGGCCGGATGATGCAAGGGCGTCGTTGGTCGGATGGCTTGCATCAGGCGGTGGAAGCGAAAGAAGGCGTGAAGGTTCAGAACGAGAATCAAACGCTGGCATCCATCACTTTCCAGAACTATTTCCGTATGTACGGCAAGCTGGCCGGGATGACGGGTACGGCTGATACTGAAGCCTACGAATTCCAAGAAATTTACGGTCTGGAAACCGTCGTGATTCCGCAAAATCGACCGAATCAGCGTAAAGACCGTCAGGATCAGGTCTATAAAACGTCGATGGAAAAGTACAACGCAATGTTGCACGATATCCAGGATTGCTACGAGCGCGGACAACCGGTCCTGGTTGGTACAACTTCTATCGAAAACTCAGAATTATTGTCTGGCATTTTGGCCAACGCCAAGTTGCCGCATAACGTGTTGAACGCCAAGCAACATGCCCGCGAGGCAGAAATTATTGCCCAAGCGGGTAGCCCGAAGGCGATCACCATCGCTACCAACATGGCAGGTCGCGGTACGGATATTGTGCTGGGCGGCAATGTAGAAAAACAAGTTCAGTTTATCGATGCGGATGACAGCCTGACTGATAGCCAGAAGGAAGCGCAATCGGCCAAGTTAGTCAATGAATGGCAATCACTGCATGACCATGTGACGAATGCGGGTGGTTTGCACATTATTGGTACAGAGCGCCATGAGTCGCGTCGCGTCGATAATCAGTTGCGCGGTCGTGCAGCGCGTCAGGGCGATCCAGGATCGTCGCGTTTTTATCTGTCATTGGATGACGCTTTACTGCGTATTTTTGCCGGTGACCGTGTACGCGCCATTATGGATCGTCTGAAAATGCCGGAAGGCGAGCCTATCGAGGCTGGTATTGTTTCTCGTTCGATTGAGTCCGCGCAGCGTAAAGTTGAAGCGCGTAACTTCGATATTCGTAAGCAATTGCTGGAGTACGATGATGTCGCCAACGATCAACGTAAAGTAATTTATCAACAGCGTAATGAATTGCTGGAATCGACCGATGTGTCGGAGATGATCGGTTCATTGCGTCACGGCGTGTTGAACGATACTTTCCGTACTTACGTGCCTGCAGAATCGCTCGAAGAGCAGTGGGATATCCCATCGCTGGAGACCGCATTAGTCAACGAATTGCATCTTGAAGTCCCGTTAGCAAAGACATTAGAAGCTGAGCCTAATCTAACCGATGATGAGTTGCTGGATCGCGTTTTGACCACTGCTGACGCTGATTACGCCGCTAAATCGGAAGTCGTTGGCAAAGAATCGTTTGCCGGTTTTGAGCGCAGCGTCATGCTGCAAAGCGTTGATAGCCATTGGCGTGAGCATCTGGCAGCGCTGGATCATCTGCGTCAGGGTATCCATTTACGCGGTTACGCACAAAAGAATCCAAAGCAGGAATACAAGCGCGAGGCCTTTGAGTTGTTCGGTCAAATGCTTGATCTGATCAAGAATGAAGTTGTGCGCGTAGTGATGACGGTGCGTATCGAAAACCGCGAAGAGATTGAGGCAGTGGAAGAAGAGCTGTCGCAATCGCATCTGGAAAACGTGCATTATCAACATGCCGAATTCAATCCTAATGCTGCCGCAGAAGAGTTGTTAGCGCCGACCGCGCATCCGGATGAGGTGAGATTTCAATCGCCTTTCGATGCAGTGCCTAAAGTCGGACGTAACGATCCATGCCCATGCGGCAGCGGCAAAAAGTACAAACAGTGTCATGGGCAGTTGGCGTAAAAATTTGTTGGTGAACAGCTACTAAGTCACTGATCAAGTTGCTAAGAAATGAAAGCGGAGCCGGGAAACCAGCTCCGCTTTTTTTTGTGGTGAGCCGCGATCATTGGCACCGAATTCCCCGATACGTGCTTATCCGTTTTAAAATAGCGACCGCAATTGGATAAAAATAGGATCCCTAAATGATCAGTCATTGATCCCTCAATGATCTTTACCCGATTCCCCGGCGATCGTTGCCTTTACCCATTTTCATGCGTCATTTTTTCCTATTTTCCGAGAGATATTCATGGCCGTTAATTCCCCCATTCCCGTTGCCTCTGATCTGAAGGCTGTTACCGGTATCGAACTTGGCCACACGGAGGCTGGTGTGCGCAAAGCCAATCGCAAGGACTTGCTCGTCATGAAACTGGCACCCACGGCAACGGTTGCCGGGGTGTTCACGTTAAATCGTTTTTGCGCTGCACCGGTGCAGGTCTGCAAGGCGCATCTGGAGGCGGCACGGGTTTCTGGCGCGCCGATTCGAGCGCTGGTGGTAAATACCGGCAATGCAAATGCAGGAACGGGTGAAGCCGGTTTGGCTGCGGCAAACGCCACCTGCGTCGCCTTGGCCGAGTTGCTCGGTTGCGCTGCGGAACAGATTTTGCCGTTTTCAACTGGTGTGATTTTGGAGCCATTGCCGGTTGAGCGGATTCAGGCTGGCTTACCCGGCGCGTTAAAAAATCTGCAAGCCGATAACTGGTTTAATGCAGCAGAAACGATCATGACTACCGACACTCAGCCGAAAGCGGCGTCGCGGACGGTCACGATCGCCGGTAAGCCGGTAATCATGACTGGGATCAGCAAGGGCGCTGGCATGATTCGACCAAATATGGCGACCATGCTCGGGTTTCTGGCAATTGATGCCAAAGTTGCGCAGCCGGTGCTGGATCACTTGGTCAAGCAAACTGCCGATCAATCCTTCAATTGCATCACGATTGATGGCGATACATCGACTAATGACTCGTTCATGCTGATTGCCACTGGCGTCGGTCCACTCGAAGTCGATAGTATTGATTCTCCCGAATATACGGCGCTGGCAGCAGCCGTGACTGAATTGTCGCAGCACCTGGCGCAAGCCATTATCCGTGACGGTGAAGGCGCAACCAAATTCATTACCGTCACCGTTGAAGACGGGCTGAATGTTGAGGAATGCCGCAAAATAGCGTATTCGATTGGTCATTCTCCACTGGTTAAAACGGCATTTTTTGCATCTGATCCTAACCTCGGGCGAATTTTGGCGGCGATTGGGTATGCGGGTGTGGATGATCTGGATGTAAGCAAACTCAACCTGTATCTGGACGATGTCTGGGTTGCCAAAAATGGTGGACGCAATGTCGACTATCAAGAGGCCGATGGACAACGTGTCATGAAGCAAAGTGAAATCACGGTACGCGTCAAACTGGGACGCGGCGATGCTGCTGCCACGATCTGGACCTGCGATCTGTCGCACGACTATGTAACGATTAATGCCGATTACCGTTCTTGATTGATGCATAATGTTCAAGCGGCAATATGCGCTATTTCGTAATGTTGCCTTGCGGGTATCATTCTTTGCTGTTTGAATAATCAGATTGATTGGCTTTACATGAAACAACTAGACCATTTTTTAATCCGTGCTGAAGCTGTTCTGGCACGACTTGAGGCGACTTTGCCTAACCCGAATTCAGCGCCAGACTGGCGGGCAGGGATCGCGTTCCGCTGGCGCCAACGCAATGGCAATCAAGGCGGCGGCTATTTGCAAGTAGTGCGTCATATGTCCGATATCGGTTTGTCCGACCTGCATAATATCGGCCCGCAAAAGTCACAGATTGATCAAAATACGCGTCAATTCGTCGATGGTAAACCTGCCAACAATGTATTGCTGACGGGCGCACGTGGCACCGGAAAATCGTCGTTGATCAAGGCTTGTCTGAATCAATATGCGCCGCAAGGTTTGCGTTTGATTGAAGTCGATAAAGACCATTTGGCAGATTTGCCGGATATCGTCGATCTGGTTGCAGGTCGTGCAGAGCGCTTTATTATTTTCTGTGACGATTTGTCGTTTGAAGAAGGCGAGAGCGGTTATAAGGCCCTTAAGGTGGCGCTGGATGGCAGTATCGCCGCGCAATCCGATAATGTGCTGATTTACGCGACGTCGAATCGGCGTCATTTGTTGCCAGAAAAAATGTCCGATAACATGTCATACAAAACCACGGAAGATGGTGATTTGCATCCCGGCGAAACCGTCGAAGAAAAAATTTCACTCTCCGAACGCTTTGGTTTATGGGTGACATTTTATCCATTCAAGCAAGACGATTATCTGGATATCGTCGCGCATTGGCTTGGGCATTTCGGTTGTAATGCGGCGCAAATTGCCGAGGCGCAGGGTGATTCGCTGCGTTGGGCTTTGCAGCGTGGTTCCCGTTCAGGCCGGGTAGCTTGGCAATTTGCCAAGGATCATGCTGGTCGGATGACGCCATAAACATGACGGCAGCCAATACCGCATCCAGCGCAGCCCCTATCAACGTCGCCGTCGGCATTCTGTTACGGCCTAATGGCGATGTCTTGTTGGGGCAACGACCTGCTGGCAAACCTTATGCCGGCTATTGGGAGTTCCCGGGCGGAAAAGTAGAAAGCGGCGAAGCGATTTTTGCTGCGTTACAGCGTGAGTTTATGGAAGAGCTAGGAATCGACATTATCTCGGCCGAGCCGTGGTGTGGCGTGCAGTATCAATATCCTCACGCTAACGTGCGTTTGCACTTTTACATCAGCAGAGAATGGCGCGGAGAACCGCAAAGTCTGGAAGGGCAGGCGTTTGCGTGGCAGGGAAGCGTCGCGGTGGAACCATTGCTGGAAGCGACGATTCCGCTGATTGCCTGGTTGGATCAGTTGCGGGTTATTAACCAGGCGGAAGGTTGCCCAGCCGCCTGATACCGGGTAGCGGGAACGTCGTAAAAAATCTTATTTCAATGGTAGCGAAAATTGGCTGCGCGCGATGGGTTATTGTTGCAACTTGTTGTCATCATCAATATCATCCGGCGGATTGACCGCTGGAATGGTATATTTCTCTTCGGCCCATGCGCCCAGATCAATCTGCTTGCAGCGTTCAGAGCAAAAAGGGCGGAATTTATTTGCTTCGGTCCATTCAACTTTTGTGCCGCAGGTAGGGCAATCAACAATAGCCATAGTGTCAAAAATCTTAAATCAAAAATTGCAGAGGGTCAGTTCGAACGGTACTTCGCCTTCGAACGCCTTGGGTTTGAGGTCACCGCCCTGCGATGTGTAACGTATCCAGAGCATGTATTTATTTGCCGATATTTCGGGGATCGCGCCGAGTTGTTCATCCAGCATGATTCGTAGCATTTGATAAGACTTACCTTGCAGCATTTGCTGATAACTACCGTTATCGGCGCTGATCTTGACCGGATGTCCGGTTTCGCGCAGCAGTCGCAATACAATCCCAATCGCATCAAACAACGGTGCCAACGGTGCAAACCAACCCACAATATCCGCGTAGCGCTTATCTGCTGAATGTTGTTGCCACGCATAATATGATGGGAGATCGAATTCGCAAGCGCCACCGGGGATGATGGTGCGACCCCGGATACTCATCAGCCATTCGTTTTCACGGATATGCTGGCCGGTCTTGCCCTGCATGCCCATCAACGCAGTGCTGGTCTCGTCTAATTCATGTAATACCGCGTCCAGCATTTCCGACTGAACATTTGGATTTGACCGGAAGCCTAAAAGGGTTTGTCGCTGGCGTTCAAGTTCTTGCAGCAAATCGAGCTTTAAATCGGCACGTCCTGCAACTTCCAGCATCTCAAAGATGGTGGATAGCGCGATGTGATGTTGCAGCGGACTTTCCTGACGAACGAAAAAGACGAATTTTTCGTGCAGATCCTCTAGCCGCAGCAACGTACGAATGCGCTCGTTGAAAGGATATTCGTAGACGATCAAAGTGACATCCCTTATGGTGGGCCGGACAAGTAGTAATTCTTAGGCCTTACACAACACTGCAGCAGCGGAGTCATGCCTTCTGGCCGACTATTCTTGCTGTCTTTATCGGCAGGTTTTGACAAGTTCGTTGCTGAAGCAACTTTGCATAAGTCCTAATTCTGAACGAAGCGAAGCTAAATTACAAACGCTCAGCCATTTTTCTTTAAAACACGATACTAATGACATGCTGCCAACGACATATAAAACGCGTGTAATCTTTCAATCTGCGGGGCTAATGCGTCAACTCCGGCATTATTAACAATGACATCGTCGGCTGCTTCCAGACGCTGCTGTCGGGTTGCTTGTGCGGCCATAATAGCGCGTACCTGCGTTTCGTTCATGGCATTGCGTTGCATTACGCGCTGAATTTGTGTTTGCTCATCGCAATCGATCACCAGAATGCGTGTAAATCGTTGTTGCCATTTGCCTGATTCGACCAATAGCGGAATGACTGGCATCACATAGTGTCCGTTCGCTTGCGCGATTGCGCGCGCAGTTTCGGTTCCGATCAGTGGATGCAAAATTGCTTCCAGACGCTGTTTTGCAAGTGGATCGGAAAACACATACTCACGCATTTTCTTACGATCCATTGCCCCGCCGGTATCAATAAAAGCATCGCCAAATTCGGCGCGGATGGCCGCTATTGCAATGCCATTGGGGGCGGTCAATTGATGCGCAATCAGGTCGGTATCGACTACCGCCACGCCGCGTTCAGCAAATAGATCGGCGACGGTCGTTTTGCCGCTGCCGATACCACCCGTCAAGCCAACGGTAAAGGGGGTGGAAGGTTTGGCATCTGATGGTGAGAGCGGAGACATAGTCGTTATAGGACAAAACCGAAATACATGGACAAAATAGGTTTGCCATAGAGTAAAGCCAGCATCCCGGCACCGGCCAGATAGGGACCGAACGGGATCGGTTTATCGCGTCCACGGCGGCTGAAAACAATCAACGCAATGCCCACCACCGCACCGACCATCGACGAGAGCAAAATGATGATCGGCAGCATTTTCCAGCCTAACCATGCGCCCAGCGCTGCCAATAACTTGAAATCGCCGTAACCCATGCCTTCTTTGCCGGTTACCAGTTTGAATAACCAATATATCGACCACAGCGCCAAATACCCCGCTGCCGCGCCTATGACGGCATCCGTCAGAGGGACGAAAGTACCGCCGATGTTGATCAAAAGACCAATCCATAACAAGCTCAGCGTCAGATCATCCGGCAACAATTGTGTGTCGGCATCAATGAAGGTCATGGCGATCAGTAAATAGGTGAACGACAAAGTCGCCATTCCTATCCAGCCACTGCCAAATTGCCAGATCAGAAAGCCGGAGAGCGCACCTGTGAGTAGTTCGACGATGGGATAACGCGACGAAATAGGCGTTTTGCAAGACTTGCATTTCCCGCCTAACGCCAGATAACTGATGACTGGGATATTCTCTAATGCGCCGATTTGATGGTGGCATTGCGGACATGCGGAGCGCGGCACGGTCAGATTGTAGCGGTCAGTATGCGGTAATTCCTGACCGCTTTCTTGTGCCACATAATTGTCGGATTCACGTTGCATCATCAACGGTAAACGGTGGATCACCACGTTTAGAAAACTACCGATGAGCAAGCCGAAGATAATCGCAAATATCGCCGGGATAAGACTTCCGCCGGGTGCAAACAGCAAGCCACCAAAAACGTTAGCTCCATTCTGTAAAAACTCATTCATCTGATCGGTCGCTTTTATTGATTATTAAGGCTGTTTTGCTGAGACAAATACATGCTTTCAGTTGTCGTTTGCATCATTGTTTTCTGCTTGCAGCAACGTGTTTTGACACGCCATCGCGCACGCAATAATAAGCCACCTATGAATGAGGAATGCAGTTTTGCGCTGCGTAGCGGGATTTGTTCTTTATTACAACATGGGCGAGTCGTATAAAACCTTTTGAAGCGCAATTTTATACTGATTCCTTATGTTTCCTCATGCGAATAAGGCTAAAACGCTATTGAAATAATGTCACTTATTGCGATTGAAGGAACTGCGACCAACGGAAAGGATGCAAATCATTTAGACCGCTATCAGTAACGGTGAATCGATACCGAAAGTGCCATGAGAAAGCGCAAACGCGCATTGCTGAGACTGCGCGTTTGTGGCATTTTGCGAGGGCGCTATAACATCTGGTGAGGCCAGCGCCGCATGATCTATAAGCTCTAGCGCGGCGCGGATCGCATTGTCTATCACCGCATAGTAAGGACGGGTGCGATTGGGGCCGTAGCTCAGCGGTGCATAGTCGAGCAGTTGCACTCTTACTTCGGATTTGGCCGCCGCCAGAAGCTTGGGTAATTCGGTTTCAGAGTCACCGACGCCACTCGGATTGAAGGCGTTAGGGCTGGCAACGAGGAAGCTTGCTTGCGTGTCGTCAGTTGTTGCCGCTGTCTGATGCAAAGGTGGCACTGGTATACCCTGTGCAATCAGTTCCTGCGCGCGCCAGTCATGCTCAAAAATCTGCTGTAGTTGCATAACGATGGCGCTGTCAGTGATGCGCAATCCGGTTTCGTGGATATGCGCAAAAGAGCGCCAGTCGAAATTCTGGCTGCCGACAAAGGCGGTCTCGCCATCAATCACCATATATTTCGCGTGGACTGATTCGCCAAGCATTATGAAAGCTATCCGCGACGCTAAATGATTCAGGCAACAACGGCGTCGATTTTTTGTCGCCTTTGTTGTGCTTAATTCCGTGCAATGCGGACGTTGAGGAAATGTCAGAGTGTTTCACAAGATCGCGGTCCTCTCAATGACAATTCAGTCTGCGAGAGGTGTCGCGCTATCGGTTGTTTACGGCGACCACTGCCTGCTATATTTTTAAAATAAATAGTTACCTTCTCCCAGCCTTCATTGCCTTTCTGCAATGGTTGTTTTCTTCCCCTTGCGCATTAAATCTACTTATTCCCATGCTGCATCGCACCGTTTTTGTGCAGTAACGCGCTGCCCATACTATGCAAAAACTTCTTGTGCGATGCGCATTGACAGACATTCTTTTTCCTATAATACTTACTATCGCAATTAAACATTACTTATTACATAGGAATAGTTATGGCAAAGCATATCATTTTAGAAACAAAGGAAAACGTCGGTGTCATCACCCTGAATCGTCCTGAAAAACTGAATGCCTGGAATACCGAAATGCGTAACGAGATCATCGCTGCGCTGACGGATTTCAATGCCGATGCGGCGATTGGCGCCATCATCATGACCGGCGCTGGCGAACGTGCATTTTGCGCGGGACAAGATCTGGAAGAGGCGCACGGCTTCGATCCTGCACGCGTCAATGAGTGGATGAGCGAATGGGAAAACTACTACGCCGTGCTGCGTGGTTTGTCGAAGCCGTTAGTGATGGCGCTCAACGGCACCGCCGCCGGCTCCGCATTTCAAGTCGCGTTGCTGGGCGATATCCGTGTCGGTCACGCCGGTTCACGCATGGGTCAGCCGGAAATAAATGCGGGGATTCCTAGCGTCACCGGCCCGTGGATCATGCAGCAGATGTTGGGCTTGTCGCGGACGATAGAATTGACCCTGACCGGCCGCATGATGGAAGCGGAAGAATGTCATCGGATCGGCTTGATTCACCATCTGGTTGCCGCCGATCAGGTCATGCCGAAAGCGTTGCAGATCGCACGCGACTTGGCAGCCAAACCACCGGTAGCGATGCGCCTGGATAAGCAACGCTTTTGCGAGATGTCGGAGTCCGGTTTCCACGAAGCTATCAGCGCTGGCCGCCGGATACAGATAGAGGCCTACAGCACCGGCGAACCGGCCCGTATGATGGAAGAGTTTTTCCGCAAACGCGGACGCAGCATCGCTTAATAAGACCCCAATGAGGGTTGTCCCAATAAACGTTCTTACATTTCTATCGCATAAGGAGGCCGTATGAAAAACCGTTTCGATACCACACGCCGTGGCGTGCTAAAGCTTGCTGGAGGGCTGGCAGTTGCAGGCGCTTTTCCAGCAACAGTATTTGCTCAGACTAAGCGGATCGTGGTCGCCGATCCCGGCGGTCCTTATACCGCTGCATATCGAAAGGCTTTTTACGACCCCTTTGAAAAGGCTACCGGCATCCGTGTCATCAATGTGGCACGCGAGGCGCAACCGGTGGCGCAATTGACGGCGATGGTGAAGACGAAAAATTTCGTCTGGGACGTGACAACCCTGACCGTGGCGCAGGATATTCCTATTCTGGAAGAGGCCGGTTTGCTGGAGCCGCTGGGATTGAAAGTGAGCGAATTCCCGAACATGCTGGCGGACTCGGTCGCGCCGAATTTTCTGGGCGTTGATGTCTATTCGACGGTGCTGGCGTATCGCACCGATAAATATGCAAAAAATGCGCCGTCCAGCTGGGCCGATTTCTGGAATGTCGAAAAATTTCCAGGGCGCAGGTCATTGCGCCGGAATGCTATCGATACGCTGGAACAGGCTTTGATGGCGGATGGCGTGTCTATCGATAAACTGTATCCGCTGGATTTGGATCGGGCCTTCAAAAGTCTGGATCGCATCAAGCCGCATGTGGCCGTGTGGTGGACCAGCGGCGCGCAAGCGATGCAGCTGATTCAGTCCGGAGAAGTCGACATGATTTCAACCTGGAATGCGCGTGCGCAAACGGCGATTGAAGGCGGCGCACCCGTCGCTATCGCGTGGAATCAAGGGTTGTATTCGATCGAGGGCTGGGGTGTACCGAAGGGAACGCCACGCGCCGAAGAAGCCAAATTGTTTGTGAAATTTTGTGGCGATGCCGCGCGTCAGGCAGGTTTTACTGACACGCTGGCCTACGGCCCCACCAATCTCAATGCGTATCAAACTATCCCCGCCAAGCGCGCCGCGATTTTGCCGACTTATGCCGCCAATCTGAAACTGATGCGCGCACCCAACGCGCAGTGGTGGCACAAAAATCGCAATCTGGCATCGGATCGATTCAACGCATGGTTACTTTCGTAAGCGAGTAGAAAAATGGTCGCCAGATTAGAAACAATTGGACTTAGCAAGCGCTATCAGGACGTTACCGCGCTGTCACCCACCGATCTACAGGTTCAGGATGGAGAGTTCCTGACCCTGCTTGGACCTTCCGGTTCCGGCAAGACCACGCTGCTGCAAATCATCGCCGGGCTGGTCGAACCGAGTGACGGAAAATTGCTGATCGACGGTAAAGACGCCACCCGCAAGGCTGCCGGTGAACGGGGCATTGGCATGGTATTTCAGAGTTATGCCTTGTTCCCGCACATGACCGTATGGGACAACGTCGCCTATCCATTGCGCATGCGCAAAGAGGGAAAAGCGGCGATGAATTCTGCGGTCAAGGAAGCGTTAGAAATGGTGCAGATGAGCGCTTATGCGCATCGTCTGCCGCGCGAATTATCTGGCGGTCAGCAACAGCGTATTGCGCTGGCACGTTGCTTCGTCTACAAGCCGTCGGTCATCTTGCTGGACGAGCCTTTGGGCGCACTGGATAAAAAATTGCGCGAGCACATGCAATCCGAAATCCGTCGTCTGCATAAGGATTTGGGGGCCACTTTTATTTACGTCACGCATGATCAGGAGGAGGCGCTCAATTTATCGGATCGCATATGCCTGATGAATCAATCGAAGATAGAGCAGATAGGCACGCCGCAGTCGATGTACGACCAGCCTGCCACGGTTTTTTCGGCGCAATTTATCGGTTATTCGAACTTACTAAAAGGGACGTTGGAGCAGGGTGAAAATGGTCTCGATACGTTGCGCAATGGTCGTTTCGCATTGCCTGTGATGCCGCAGGAAGCTGGTCAGCCGGGCACCAGAACGTTGGTTGTCCGGCCGGAAAACGCCCAACTGGCGAACGCCGAATCAGCCTTTCTGCGCGGTTGTGTCAACGAAGTCGTGTTCGCCGGATCGGATATCCGCGTACTGATCGACATCGGCGAAGCAGAGCCTTTTCTGCTGCGTTGTAGCCGCCGCGAAGCACCTGCTGTCGGTGATGTCGTCGGCGTCAGGTGGCAGCGTGAACTGACCACCGTCGTTGCTGCTTGACAGGGGCTATCATGTTTAATTCCTCAAACAACAAATTGATCAAGGCGATGCTGCCAGCGTTGCCGTCGATCATATTTCTGGCATGTTTTTTTGGCGTGCCGGTCTACGAAATATTGCAGACCGGTTTCTACAATGCCGATGGACATGCGAGTCTGGCGCAATTTCAGCGTATCGGCGGCGATATCGTGTATGCAAAGGTGTTATGGACCACCTTTAAAATATCGTTGCTGACGGCGTTGTTTTCGGTTGTACTTGGCTTTCCTGTGGCCTATTTCCTCAGCCAGATCAGCGACCGCCGTCGCGGCAAGTGGATGATCTGGGTGCTGATTCCATTTTGGACCAGTTATCTGGTAAAAACTTTTGCGTGGATTCTGGTGCTATCTAAAACCGGCGTGCTTGCCTCCATCGCGATGGGGCTTGGTTTGGTCAATGATCCGCAAGCCTTGGCCCCATCGTTGACCGGTGTGATGATCGGTATGGTGCATGCTATGTTGCCACTGGCGGTGATGAATATGCTGCCGATCATGCGTGGCGTCAATGCGCAATTACTTCAGGCTGCGGAAACACTGGGCGCTAATCGTACGGTAGCCTTTTTTTCGGTATTTCTGCCGTTGGCGGCACCCGGCATGGCGGCTGCTGGCTTGCTGGTATTTATCACCAGCCTTGGCTTCTTCATCCTGCCAGCGCTGCTCGGTACACCGCAAGAAACCATGATCGCGCAGTTGGTTATTTCGGCGATCAACGAACTATTTAATCTGCCGTTTGCTGCCGCTTTGTCGACGGTGTTGCTGGTATGCGCGATTGTTGTATTTATCCTTTACGACAAATTGGTCGGCTTATCTTCATTGAGTGGTGAGTCGCGACCCGCAACACGTAACAAAAATTTACCCGGTATGAACGGCTTCCTGATCGTCATCGGCAGAACATTGGGGCGCGCACATTCGGCTTTAGGGCCGTTAAGTGGCCGTGTTCGCGGCCTCAAAACATATACGGTGTTGCTGATCGCGCTGTTGTCGTTGCCGATTCTGGTGGTACTGCCGATTGCGTTCACGGACTCGCCGTTTTTGGCTTTCCCGCCTAAGGGTTTCAGCCTGCGCTGGTTCTCGTCGTTTATGTTTTCTCCCGTCTGGCAGTCCGCATTGTTGCGGTCGTTTGGGGTGGCTGCGGTGACTGCGGTTGCTGCCACAGCGCTGGGTTTGGGCGCGGCATTGTCGCTGACGCGTTTGCCAGCAGCATGGACCAAACCTATGTTTGCGGTTTTCCTGGCACCGTTGATCGTGCCGCGTATTGTGATTGCGGTCGGCCTGTTCTATCTGTTTGCGCGTCTCGGGATGGTCGGCACGAATATCGGACTGGTGATCGGCCATACCGTGCTAGCGATTCCCTACGTCGTGGTGACCATGGTGGCCGCACTCAAGCGTTTCGACTGGCGTCTCGACGATGCCGGTCGCATCCTCGGCGCATCAGCATGGGCACGGCTGCGCACCATCCAGCTGCCGATGATGATCGGCAGCGTCGTCGCGGCATTGCAGATCGCTTTCATCATTTCGTTTGACGAATTGACGATCGCCATTTTTGTCAGCGGCGGCCTCACAAATACGTTGCCGAAACAAATGTGGGATGACATGACTTTGCAAGTCAATCCGACGCTGGCCGCGGTATCGCTCGTCATGGTGGTAGTAATCGGGCTGCTGGTACTGATTCCGACATTATTTAAACGGGGTGAGCGGGCATGAAATTCTGTGCCTTCGCACTTCTAATAAAGACAAATCAATAGAAATTAAGACATTAACATGCACAATTATTCCGCCTATTTCCCTGTTCGTTCATCACGCGACAATTTAGATGTCGTGCCGCTGTTGCATGATGGTCTGATGCAACTGGGCTCACGCACGTTGATCGATTTCAATGGCACCAGGACATCGTTTGACGATATGGCGCAACGCGTCGGCGCGATGCAAAGCTGGTTGGAGGCAAAAGGGGTCGTTCGCGGTGATCGGGTAGCGCTAATGCTGGAAAATGGCTTGGACCATATCGCGTTGATCTACGCGCTGATGCTAAGCGGGGTGGTGTGGGTCCCTGTCAATACGCGCCTGAAAGGGCCGGGGATCAGCTATCTGTTAGCGCATTGCAAGCCGACATTGTTCATCGCGCAACGTGGATTTGCCGAGGTTTTATCGGATCTGCCGGATGTGCAATTCAACCTGGTCTGGATTGAGCAAGTGCAGCGGTTTCAGCAGATGCCAGCCGCAGTCCGGCAGCCGCAGGCGGCGTCGGTCAGCGCCGACGAACCCTTGTGCCTGATCTATACCTCCGGCACCACTGGCGCGCCGAAGGGAGTGGTGTTCACCCATCGCATGATGCGCATTGCAAGCGAAGCGACGTTGATGGTGTCCGGTGCCAGCGCGGGCGACCGCATGTTTGTCTGGGAGCCGCTGTGCCATATCGGTGGCGCGCAGATGATGTTGGTGCCGTTTCTGCAACAAGTCGAATTGCACATCGTCGAACGTTTTTCGGCGAGCCGCTTCTGGCAACAAATAGACACTTCGCAGGCAACCCACTTGCATTATCTGGGCGGGATTCTGGACATATTAATGCAGTTGCCGCAGCAGCCCGCCAGTCATACGCTGCGCGTCGCATGGGGTGCTGGCGTATCGGTAAAAGCCTGGGACGCGGTGATTGCGCGTTTGCAACTGGATCTGCGCGAATGCTATGGCATGACGGAAGGATCGAGTTTTACCACGGTCAACGCTAGCGGAAAGCCGGGTTCCATCGGTCGCCCGTTACCCTGGCTTAAGGTCGGACTGCTAGACGATCACGATCAACCAGTGGCCGTCGGCGAAATCGGGCAGATCGTGGTGTCGAGCGCAATTGACGGCACCTTTTTGCCGCACTATCTGGATAACCCGGAAGCCAGCTCGGCTGCGGTGCGGAACGGAAAACTATATACAGGCGATTCTGCGCGGATGGATGCAGAAGGCGATTTGTTTTTTGTCGGTCGTCGTACCGATAGCATGCGCGTGCGCGGAGAAAACGTCTCGGCGTGGGAAATCGAGCGCGTTTTCGTTACCCATCCGGCAGTGGCTGCGGCGGCTGCCGTGGGCATCGATAGCGCCATCGGCGAACAAGAAATCATGCTATATGTGCAATTTAAGCCGGATTTCGACGTCTCGTTCAGCGATCTTGCACAATGGGCGCAATCCAAGCTCGCCAGCTATCAGATGCCGCGCTATTTCCTGAAAATCGATGCTTTCGAATTGACGTTGAGCGAACGGATTAAAAAGCATTTGTTGCCGCGTAATATCGATACGGCATGGGATCGTCGCAGCCAGCCATCTTCGGCAAACAACGGAGTGATAACCCAGATAGCGCAAAAATCCAATGAACAGCGATAATAGATCCTTTCCTACCCAAAAAGGCCGATCTGCCAGGCAGGCGGCGATTGAACCCATGAGTGCAGACGCAGGCAAAGTTGTTGGAACACGTAAGAAAAAAGCAGATAAGGAACCGGCATTAGCAAAAGCCCGTGCTGCGCCAAACGCCGAAAGCATCATTGCCAGCGCGACAGAATCCCCGCTATACGTGAATTCGGTAGAAAAAGGGATGCGCGTTCTGATGGCATTCGATGGACAACAGCGGCAACTTTCGCTATCGCAAATTGCCGCGCTGACTGGATTCGATCTCAGCGCCGCGCAACGCTTCACCTACACGCTGACAGTGTTGGGATATCTGAATAAGGACGAAGAAAGCCGCAAATATGAGCTGTCGCCGAAATTGCTCGATTTCGCCTATCACTATCTTTCATCCAGCGAACTCGTCACCCGGGCGACTCCCTATTTGCAGCAGTTAAGTCAGGAAACCGAGGAAACTACCAATCTGACTATATTAGAGGGGACCGATGTTGTGTTCGTCCAACGTATCGTCAGCCGTCATGTGTTGAATCCGACCGTGGTGACCGGGACCCGTATCCCTGCATATTGCACGGCATCCGGTCTGGCATTGTTGTCAACCATGGGCGATGGAGAAGTCGATGTCATATTGGCTGCCTCCGAATTACGGCAACACACACCGTTCACGATCGTCGATCCGAAAAAAATCAAGCAACGGCTAGCCACCTTCCGAGAGCAAGGATATGCCCACATCAAAGAAGAGTATTTTCTCGGTGACGTCTCGACCGCAGCCGCAGTCAAAGATGCACGCGGACGCGGTATCGGTGCCGTCAACGTCGCGGTCACAAAGGCGCGCTGGGGCGCTGATAGCGACGAAAGCCGCTACGCCAGTCTGGTGATGTCAGCGGCCCGTGCTATTTCATTACAAAGAAAGTAGGCGATGACGATACGACAACCCAACATTACCTTCATTGGCGGCGGCAATATGGCGGCGGCGTTGATCGATGGACTTGCGAATCGGTTTACATCGGCGGCCAATATCAATGTCATCGATGTCAATCCGCAAACATTAGAACAGTTGTTACAGCGCTTTGGCGTGACAGTCCATTGCGATCTGGTCGAGGCAGTTGCCGGTTGCGATATCCTGATTTTGGCAGTGAAACCGCAACAAATAACATCGGTATTGCGGGACATCGCTGCGAAACTTCAACATCAATTAGTTATTTCCATCGCTGCCGGTATTCGCACCGCGGACTTATCTACCGGGCTGCAAGGCTATACATCGATAGTGCGGGCTATGCCGAATATGCCAGCGTTGATCGGCCGTGGCATGACCGGGATGTTTGCGATGCCGGGTGTCAGCGCAGAGCAGCGGCTGTATGCTGACACCGTGATGTCCGCCGTTGGCAAAACTCTGTGGATGCAAACAGAGTCATCGCTGGATGCCGTTACGGGCGTCTCTGGCAGCGGCCCGGCTTTCGTTTTTTACTTTATAGAAGCCATGCAAAAAGCGGCTCTGGAAGTGGGATTGAGTGCTGCTGAGAGCAAATTGTTAGTGTTGGAAACCGTCGCCGGGGCTGCGGAGCTGGCATTGCAATCCGATGAAGAAGTAGCACTATTGCGGGAACGGGTTACTTCGAAAGGCGGGACGACATTTGCCGGTCTGAACAGTTTGCAGCAGGATGATTTCTGCGCAGTGGTTAGCCGCGCAATTAAGGCTGCAACTATGCGTAGTCGTGAACTAGGCGAGGCTGATTAACGCTGATACCGTGCTTTACGTGCTTTAGGCGTCATTGAATGTAATAGGGCAATCCGCATTAGCACTTTTGCGCTAACGCGGATTGCCCTATCACCTTGTTACCGGGGTTATTGAAATCGGACGGCATGGTTTTGACGCTTTGGAAGCGCATGCCAATTGCCGTCGAGAATTCGTGCCTTTTCGGTACTTTTAAGTACCTATGAATGCAACCTGCAATTCGTTTAGACCACAGAGCCAAGTTTGAAGATCGGTAAATACATGGCGATGACCAGACCACCGATAATCACGCCCAGAATCACCATGATCAAAGGCTCCATCAAACTGGATATTGAAGCCACCGCATCGTCTACTTCGTTTTCGTAGAAGTCGGCGACTTTACCCAGCATTTCGTCTAACGAGCCGGATTCTTCACCAATCGACACCATCTGCGTGACCATGTTTGGGAATACGTCAGAGTTTTGCATTGCCACAGTCAAACTGGTTCCGGTACTGACTTCGCTTTGAATTTTTTTGGTGGCGTCCAGATACACGGCATTGCCCGAAGCGCCGCCGACCGAATCCAGCGACTCCACTAATGGCACACCGGCAGAAAACATTGTCGCCAGCGTCCGGGTCCAACGTGCGATAGTGGCTTTGCGTATTACCTCGCCAAAGATCGGGGCTTTCAATAATGCTGTGTCCATAAAGCGTTGGATCTTTAACGAACGACGCCATGAGTGGAAGAACAGATATAGTCCGCCAAACAGGCCACCAAAGATAAAGTACCAATTCGCAACAAAGAAGTCGGAGATCGCCATGACGACCAGTGTCGGCCCCGGCAGGTCAGCGCCAAAGCTGGAAAACACGGTCTTAAATGCCGGTACTACCCAAATCATAATAACGGCCGTCACAACAAAGGCGACGGCTAAAATCGAGACTGGGTAGAACAGCGCGGATTTAATCTTGCTTTTGATGGCGAGCGTTTTCTCTTTGTAGGTTGCCAGACGCGCTAGCAAATCGTCGAGAATACCTGCTTGCTCCCCAGCGCCGACCAGATTGCAGAATAGCGGATCAAAATACAGCGGAAATTTGCGGAATGCCTGATTCAGGCTAGTACCGGTTTCGACATCGGAACGGATATCGTTAATCAGTTTCGAGACAGACGGGTTGGCATGGCCCTTGGCAACGATGTCAAACGATTGCAGCAGCGGTACGCCCGCCTTCATCATGGTCGCTAATTGGCGAGTAAATAAGGCGACATCTTTCTCGGATATCTTTTTGCCACTACGGAAGCTTTTTTTCTTAAGCTTGCTGACTAAAATACCTTGTCTGCGCAGGGTGACATTGACCAGCGTTTCACCGCTGGCGCGCATTTCTCCTTTTACCAGACGTCCTTTTTTGTCTCTGCCTTCCCAGGCATAAATAAATTCTTTGACTTGGCGTGCGCTTGCTGAGTTGCGTGCATTTGGTGCAGCAGTTGCCATGACCGATGTTCCTTTATATTTCTTTATCAGGGCTGCGAAATCGCCCTAAACGACATTATGTCCGCCGCCTCAGCAGCCCGAATCTTTGTATTATCTTGACATAACTTGCTAGCGCAATTTTGAGAAAGCGCCAGTAAGCTAGCTAGCGTTATCTATGTATTGGTGCAACCGAGAATCTCTTCCAGACTGGTCATCCCCTGCTTGACCTTGATCAATCCCGATTCCCGCAACGTGCGCACCCCTTCGCGGCGTGCCTGTGCTTCGATTTCCAGCGCTGTGCCGTGGGTCAAAATGATTTTTTCTAGTGCTTCGGTGATTGGCATGATTTGATAAATACCGACGCGACCTTTATAACCACTACCATTGCAGCGTTCGCAGCCGACGGGTTTATACGGCGTCCACGCGCCATCCAGATCGTCTTCTTTGAAGCCCGCATCGAGTAGCGCTTCATCCGGGATCGAAACAGGCTGCTTACAACTACATAGACGGCGTGCTAGTCGTTGCGCAGTAATCAGAATTACAGACGATGCAATATTGAACGGTGCAACGCCCATGTTCATCAGCCGGGTCAGGGTCGACGGGGCATCGTTGGTGTGCAATGTCGAAAATACCATGTGACCGGTTTGCGCGGCCTTGATTGATATATCCGCTGTTTCCAGATCGCGAATTTCTCCGACCATAATGATGTCGGGATCTTGGCGTAAGAACGCTTTCAGCGCGACCGGAAAGGTCAGGCCGGTACGGTCATTGATGCTGACCTGATTGACGCCGGGTAAGTTGATTTCGACCGGATCTTCTGCTGTCGAAATGTTGATGCTGGGCTGATTTAATATGTTCAGGCAGGTGTATAGCGAGACGGTTTTACCAGAACCCGTTGGGCCGGTGACCAGCACCATGCCATAGGGGCGCTGGATAGCATCCATCAGAATTTCTTTTTGCTCTGGGTCATAACCGAGCGCATCGATACCCATCTGGGCCTGCGTGGCGTCCAGAATCCGCATGACGATTTTTTCACCGAATAATGTCGGCAGCGTACTTACACGAAAATCGATGGCGCGCGTCTTGGAAACTATCAGCCGCATGCGGCCATCTTGCGGTACACGTTTTTCGGATATATCCAGCTTCGACAAGACCTTGATCCGAGACGCCAGTTTTTCTTTAATCGAGAGTGGCGGCTGTGCCATATCGCGTAACACGCCATCGATACGAAAGCGAATCCGGTAAAACTTCTCGAATGGCTCGAAATGTAAATCCGATGCGCCTTGCGTGATGGCATCGGTTAATATTTTTTGTAGAAAACGGACTACCGGCGCATCATCAATTTCGGTCGTTCCCAGATCCGTTGCAGCTGGCGCATCTTCGTTGATGAAGTTGATATCCTGATCGTCGCCGATCATGTCGTTGAGGCTTTGCTCAGCGCTTTTGGTATTTTTTTGTATCTCTTTCAGCAACGCCGGATGTTCGACGATGACCGGCTCGACCATTAGCTCGGTGTGAAATTTAATCTGGTCTAACGCCTGCGTATTGGTGGGGTCAGAAATGGCGATGTAAATCTTATTGCCACGTTTTGCCAGCGCCAATACTGACTGACTTTCCATTAGCTTCGCGTCGATTGCTTTCGCTGGCAATAAACTTAAATTGAAAGCGGAAAGATCAATTAGCGGATAGCCGAACGTTTCTGCGCAAAACAGGGCCAGACTAGACGCATCCACTTGCTTGCTATTCAGCAACGCATCAATGAAGCGGGTTTGATCCTTGCTGGCCGTTTTATTTAAATCGTCAACTTGGGCCACAGTCAGGCGCCCGGCCTGAACCAGCGCACGCGCTAGTCCTGACATTGGACCGTTCAAGTTAATGTTGGGTAAGACTGCAGCCATAGGAGTACGAAGAAGGAAGATATTGGGTGATCCCAATAATATTGATGATGCCTTTACGCAACTGATCTGTAAAGGCTCCGTACGCTATTCTGGTGCCGATTGTAGGCGATTACTTAATAGCTCTATTAGACAGCTTATTATAAAGTTGCTACCGTTGCGCTAGAACATTTATTGACGAAGATTGCCTCAGAGAAACTAGTGCGGCCAAGAATTGCGGCTGACTTTATTTGCTTGCCACTCGGTGGCTGGCGGGGCGGAACAGCTTAACGATTTTAATCGCCTGATTTTGCACCTGCGTGATTTCGATGACACACCCGTTAATTTTTAAGCTGACATTATTTTCTGGAATATCCTGCAACCATTCCAGCAGCAAGCCATTCAGTGTTTTTGGGCCGTCAATAGGGAAATTTAAGCCCAGACGTTTGTTGATATCGCGCAACGAAGTGACGCCTTCCAGACGACATTCGCCTTTTTCATCCCAACTAAAACTATCGGCCCGGGCTGCACCCGGTTTGGATGTCGTAAATTCGCCGATCATTTCTTCAATAATATCTTCGAGCGTCACCAAGCCGTGGACTTCGCCGTATTCATCGACGACGATGCCGAGGCGTTCGTGATTTTCCTGAAAATATTGCAATTGCGTAAATACATCCGTCCCTTCTGGCACGAAATATGGAGCGGTCAGCAGGGCACGAAAATGATCGACGGTCAGTTCGTTTTCCTGATTCAACAGCGCCATCGCTTTGCGGACGTGCAAAATACCAACAATTTGGTTAATTTCGCCTTCGTAAACCGGCAATTTATTGTGATAACAAGTTGTCAATTGATGCTGGATTTCTTCGACGGAAACCGACAGATTGAGTGCTTCAACCTGGGCCCGTGGCGTCATTACGTCTTCGACCGAAATTTTTTCGAGATCAAACAAATTCAGCAGGATGCTTTTGTGTTTTTGCGGCATGAAATTGCCGCCTTCGAGAACAATCGAGCGCAACTCTTCGGGCGATACACGCAGGTCTTGAGCGCTTTTGCCGGTCTTTATACACAATATTTTTAATAGGGCTGAGACAAATAAATTGACGAACCAGATCACCGGTTTGACCAGTCCCATTAATGGTTTGAGGATAAAACTGGCGGTGAGGGCGATGCGCTCCGGGAAGGTAGCGCCGATCACTTTAGGGGTGATTTCGCCAAATACGATCAGCAGAAACGCCACGCCGGCGGTGGCGATGGTGATGACTTTTTGGTGATTGCCAAATGTATTAATCGCAATGGCGGTAACCAGCGCGGTCGCCAGTGCGTTGACCAACGTATTGATAATCAGAATGAGGGAGAGCAGTTTTTCGGTCCGATCCAGCAACCACATCGTGGTAGTGGCGGCTTTGCTGCCGCGTTTGGAAAGGTGCCGTAAGCGATGCTTGTTGGCAGCCATTAGCGCGGTTTCGGACATCGCGAAAAAGGCCGACAGTAATATTAGTAAAGCAAGTGCAAGAAATTGCACCCATAAGGGAACGGTATCCAACGGGTCACCGTAAAAGGAAAGTGGGAATAATGGCGGAGTCTGTCATTTTTAATTGGAGGGAAGAATGCTCGCGCTATCCTTCGCTTGAACCGAGAAGCTATTGCGAACAAGCAATGTGCTTTTCAGTCCATCTCCTGAATTCCTAATTTCCTGAGTGATGTTGTGTGATTGCCCGGTATTGCTCACCGTTTGCTAAATACCAAGACCGCTTAATGATTTCGGTCTACGGCGAATGCCGCTAATTGTAGCAAAGAGCCTTTATATTCGCTGTTCGGCAATGAAAAGATTGCAGCAGTGGCAGTATCGGCCGACTTTTGCGCTTCTTTTCTGGTGTATTCGAGTGCGCCGGAGCTGGTGATGGCTGTCAAAATGGCATCAAAATGCTGCTCGTCGCCATGTTCTATGCAGCTGCGCACCAGTGTGCGTTGCTCCGAAGTGCCATGCTGCATCAAATAGATCAGCGGCAGCGTTGCTTTACCTTCGCGCAGGTCGTCGCCGACATTTTTTCCGATATCTGCTGCATTCCCGGAATAATCGAGGACATCGTCGATAAGCTGAAAGGCGGTGCCCAAAGAGCGTCCATATTCACCTGCTGCATCAATCGCGTCGTCATTCCCTCCGGCAATTAATACGCCGATTTGTGCTGCCGCCTCAAAAAGCTTGGCAGTTTTAGAGCGAATGACGTCCAGATAACGCGCTTCGCTGATATCGGGATTGTGCATGTTGAGTAATTGCAGCACTTCACCTTCGGCGATGACGTTGGTCGCATCGGCGACGATTTGCATGACGCGGGGATTATTGACCCCAACCATCATCTGGAAAGCGCGTGAATACAAGAAGTCGCCGACGAGAACCGATGCAGCATTGCCGAACAACGCGTTGGCGGTTTTTCGGCCACGCCGCAAAGAGGATTCGTCGACAACATCGTCGTGCAGCAAGGTAGCCGTGTGAATGAATTCGATCACTGCGGCCAGTTCGTGATGTTTCTCGCCTTTGTAGCCGAACGCCTGAGCCATCAGGAGCACCAGCACCGGCCGCAAGCGTTTCCCGCCGGCACTAATGATGTATTCGGCAATCTGGTTGACCAGAGGCACGTCTGAGTGCAGCTTGCCACGAATAACTGTATTGACCGCGTCGAGATCGGTCAAGATCGGCTTCATGATGGATTGCTGAGATGGAATATTGAGGGCGGCGGACAAGATAAAGACCTGTTCAGAATCGTTAAAATCGTAAGTGGTCATTATTATACGACGGCGGCCTGTGATGCCAGCCGCGTTTTATACTCCTGACCGTCGTTTTGACTGAATTTAAGAACTTATCCATTATTCGGGTCGCGCTTTCGCACAGCAGAGCAAGGTTACATCTGTGCGTTGTTTTTTGCTCTGCTGGTCCGGTTACGGTCGCGCTGCCTGAACTATGGTGTGGCAATGTCGACTTGCAGTTAGCCTTTCAATTTGGCAAATGCCGCCGCCATCGCGCTATTGGCAGGGGCCGCCGCCGGTGCAGATCGCTGTTGTTGATGTTGTGACAGGCGTTTGGCATCGTTACGATCGCCGCGTTGCTCCGGCTTGCTGCCTGCGACTGGCGCGCTATCTTCCAGACGCATGGTCAGCGCGATCCGTTTGCGCTTTTCATCGACTTCCAACACTTTGACCTTTACGACCTGGCCCGCTTTGACTACGCTATGCGGGTCTTTGACGAAGGTATTGGAGAGTGCGGAAATGTGGACTAAACCGTCTTGATGGACGCCAATGTCGACAAACGCGCCAAATGCGGCAACGTTGGTGACCACGCCTTCCAAAATCATGTCTGGACGCAGATCGCGCATCTCTTCAACGCCGTCTTTAAACGTCGCCGTGGTGAATTCCGGGCGCGGATCGCGGCCCGGCTTTTCCAGTTCTTTCAGAATGTCGCTGATGGTCGGTATACCGAATTTTTCATCGGCGTATTTGGCAGGATTCAGCGATTTCAGCAGTTTGTCGTCGCCGATGACGCCTTTGACATCTTTTTTGATGTCGGCCAGAATTTTTTCGACTAGCGGATACGATTCTGGATGGACGGCAGACGCGTCAAGTGGATTACTGCCGTTCATGACACGCAAAAATCCAGCCGCTTGTTCAAAGGTTTTATCGCCCAAACGGGGCACTTCGCGCAGACCGGCACGGGAGGTAAACATCCCTTTCATGTCGCGGTAAGTCACGATACTTTGGGCCACGCTGGAGTTCAGGCCAGAGACCCGCGCCAATAACGGTGCAGACGCTGTATTTACATCGACACCGACCGCATTTACGCAATCTTCGACTACGGCATCGAGCGAGCGCGCCAATTGCGTTTGGCCCACATCATGCTGATATTGTCCGACGCCGATGGATTTAGGATCGATTTTGACCAGCTCGGCTAATGGATCTTGCAGACGGCGCGCAATCGACACCGCGCCACGGATCGATACATCCATATCGGGCAATTCACGCGACGCAAATTCAGATGCTGAGTACACCGATGCACCGGCTTCCGAGACAACGATTTTGGTCAACTTCAGTTCCGGGCGGAGTTTGATCAGGTCTTGCGCCAGCTTATCGGTTTCACGCGAGGCGGTGCCGTTGCCGATGGAAATCAGCGACACGTTATGCTTTTCGGCGAGTTGCGACAAGGTGTGCAGCGAGCCTTCCCAGTCGTTACGCGGTTGATGCGGATAAATCGTGCTGGTCCCGACTACTTTGCCGGTCGCATCGACGATGGCGACTTTAACGCCGGTGCGCAGGCCTGGATCAAGGCCCATCGTGGCGCGCGGTCCGGCTGGTGCGGCTAGCAATAACGCTTTCAGATTGAGGGCAAAAACATGGATTGCCTCGACTTCTGCTTTTTCGCGCAGATTGGTCATCAATTCTGTTTCCAGATGCATGAAGACTTTGACGCGCCAGGCCCAGCGCACGGTGTCGCTCAACCATTTATCGGCAGGGCGATTTTTGTTGCTGATGCCGAAACGGGCAGCAATACGGCCTTCGCATGGATTGTGCGGCGCGTCCCATTTTGGCTTTTCTTCTTCAGTATCAAGCCGCAAAACGACGTTCAGCATTTCTTCGCGGCGACCGCGGAATAACGCCAGAGCGCGGTGCGATGGAATGGTACCGATGGTTTCAGAGTAATCAAAATAATCGGCAAATTTTTCGCCTGCATCTTGCTTGCCTTCGACTACTTTTGATTCGACGACTGCGTGTTCGGTCAAGTATTCGCGCAATGCTTGCAGCAATGAGGCATCTTCGGCAAAGCGTTCCATCAAGATTTGACGAGCGCCATCGAGCGCAGCTTTGGCATCGGCCACGCCCGGATTGTCACCGTTGTCGGTACTGAAAGCGGGCTTGAAGTATTTCACTGCCTCTTCTTCGGGCACCAACTCCGGGTTTGCCAGCAATGCGTCGGCCAATTCAGTCAGCCCAGCTTCGGCGGCGATTTGTGCTTTGGTGCGGCGTTTTAATTTGTAAGGCAAATACAAATCCTCGAGCCGGGTTTTATCTTCCGCTAACGAGATTGCACTCAGCAATGCCGGTGTCATTTTGCCCTGTTCTTCAATCGAACTCAGAATCGCGGCACGGCGCGCCTCCAGTTCGCGCAGATAGCGCAAACGTTCTTCTAGCAGGCGTAACTGAATGTCGTCGAGGCCACCGGTGGCTTCTTTACGATAACGGGCGATAAAGGGGACGGTCGCGCCTTCATCCAGCAGGGCGACAGCAGCAGCGACTTGGGCCGGTTTGGCAGCGAGTTCAAGGGCGAGACGTTGTTCGATCGAAGGCAGCATGGGGAGTCTAGAGAATCAGATTCAGGCGTTGGACAAGAAGGCGATCATACGCAGTTCAGATAATTGCGCCAGTCTTGACAAGCTAAAAAAACCAAGGTGTATGCGGAAAAGCAGAGGATTTGACGAAAGTGAATAATTTTTCATTATTTAAAAATCACTTTTTAAAGACATATTCATTGCCTTGTGTTGCGAGAGCAGTGATGCGCCTCCTATATTGCATGCGATTTTGATCATTTTCGCCTCCTTTGCAAAGGCTAAAGTTAGTGTTATTGCTATAGTTTGGGTGCAGAAGTATCAAAATGAAAACGATTGTTAAAGGACGTTTTCTGCCGTGCGATATTTCAACTGAGGTGCACTGCAGGCTGAAACCGGCCGCCCGTGACGCGTTCTATCCCGGCCAAATCGTGCCAACTCTGGATCGCCTCAAACGGCAGCGCTTGCAACAGTTTTTGCACCGCTGGCGCTTGATCGTAGCCATGCTCCATCAGCAGCCAGCCGCCTGCACTTAAATGCTGTAGAGCACCGTTGATAATGATGCGGTATGCGCTCAATCCATCGGCGTGATCGGTAAGCGCGTTTATCGGCTCAAAACGCAGATCGCCTTGCGACAAGTGGTGGTCATCTTTGACGATATAAGGCGGATTTGCGACGATCAGATCGAAACGCTGCTCACCAAGCGCTGCGTACCAGTCGCTTTCTAACAGCGTAAAGCTGGCGATGTTGGCGCTCAAATGTTGTTCGGCATTGCGGCGTGCAACGATCAGCGCGGCGGCACTGACGTCTATCGCGGTCACGATGGCATCAGGGCGCGTATGGGCAATGGCGATGGCGATAGCGCCGGAACCGGTGCCCAAATCTAATACTGTCGGATGCGGATCGCCAGCCGGTAGTCGTTCCAGCCCCAGTTCGACCAGCAATTCTGTGTCGGGACGGGGGATCAGCACATCCGGCGTCACTTCCAGCATCAGGCCGAAAAACTCGCGCTGACCCAGAATATAGGCGATGGGCTCGCCCTGTAAGCGGCGCTGGAATAGGTCGGATAATTGCACTGCTTGCTCGGCATCGACGATGCGCTGATCTTGCGTGATCAGTTGCGTGCGAGTTAGCTGCAAAGCGTGCATGACCAAAAGCCGGTTTTCGAGCGGTTCCAGCGGTGCATTTTTTAGCACCGTGGCAATGCTCGTGCCGGCTTCGATCACATATTTAGAATGCGCAGACTGCGGATCATCCTTTTGCGTCATTCAAAATCGCCGCGATTAGTGCGTTTGAACAGAACTTTACCCATGATGACGATCAAGATCACAAACCACACTAACGACCATTGTGGCAGCGATAAACCGAGGATAGGATCGTAAGCCGCCGAGCATAGCGCCCAGGCATCGACTTTAAAAACTGAAGGCAACAGCGTCGCGGTCGGCAGCGCATTTAAAGGTGCTTCCAATGCGTCACGGCCGCAGGTAGTCGCTGGATGGGCAATGACCCAGATATGCCAGCCAGCGGTTGCTGCGCCGCCAAGACCGGCAAGAATACCGATCGCCGCGCTGGCTTTACGGATAGCATCCGGCATGCTGGCGGAGACCAGACAGATAATCGCGATGATCGCAAAAGCGTAACGCTGGAGTATGCAAAGCGGGCATGGCTGCATATCCTTGAAGTATTGTAAGTACAGTGCGCCGCCCAGAATAGCGAGTGCGATAAAGGCGACCGCGAGCAAAATGTGTTTGGATGATTTCATTATTTGTCGAAGGTAGTTAGCGATGAATGGTGAAAAAAACACTCCGAACGGCTATCTGCTATGCGCACCGAGGCTGTTAATTATCAGCAGCGCAAGACTGATCTTGTCCAGAGTACAACCATAGATATCGAATACGGCATTTGGTTGCGTTCTTTGTTGCTTTTGTTGCACCCTGCAGCTTACCTCTCATCGCCCAAAGCTGCCAACAATTCAGCCTGATGTTCTGCCGCCAGTGCGTTACTTAATTCTTCCAGATCGCCATCCATGATGTGATCCAGCTTATATAAGGTCAGATTGATGCGGTGATCGGTCATTCTGCCCTGCGGGAAATTATAAGTGCGTATCCGCTCGCTACGGTCGCCTGAGCCAATCAGCGATTTGCGGGTTGCGGCTTCTTTCGATTGCTGTTCGCGTAGCTGACCGTCCTTGATCCGCGCTGCCAGCACTTTAAGTGCCGATGCTTTATTTTTATGCTGACTGCGGTCATCCTGACATTCGACCACGATCCCGGTTGGAATATGCGTAATCCGCACCGCAGAGTCGGTCTTGTTAATGTGCTGACCGCCCGCGCCTGAAGCGCGATAAGTATCGATGCGAATATCGGCCGGATTGATCGCAACGTCGCCGACTTCATCCGCTTCCGGCATGATCGCCACGGTACAGGCAGAGGTGTGAATCCGTCCCTGCGTCTCAGTCGTAGGAACGCGCTGTACGCGATGGCCGCCCGATTCGAACTTGAGCTTGGAGTAAGCGCCGAAGCCGACCAGTCTCACAATCACTTCTTTATAGCCGCCAACTTCCGAGGCCGACTCGGATACCATTTCGATCTGCCAGCGATTGCGCTCAGCGAAGCGGGTATACATCCGCAATAAATCGCCTGCAAATAATGCCGATTCATCGCCGCCCGTACCGGCACGGATTTCTAAAAAGATATTCCGTTCGTCGTTGGGATCTTTCGGCAGCAACATTTTTTGCAAATCCGCCTCTAGTTGCTCCATGCGGGCTTTGGCGCCGTTGATCTCTTCTTGCGCAAATTCTTTCATGTCCGGATCAGACATCATCTCCATAGCGGTCTGCACATCGGCATCGGCCTGGGTATACGACAAATACAGGGCGACCAAAGGACCTAGTTCGGCATGTTCACGCGATAATTTGCGGTAGCTGTCCATGTTGGAAGTGGCTTCTTCCTGATTCAGCAAATCGTTCACCTCGACCAGTCGATTCGACAATTGGTCAAGTTTGGCAAGCATTGATGGCTTCATGAGATATCTTGGTGATTTGTTTGATGACTTGCTACGAGAAGTTCGCGGCGAGTGCGTAAGACAGCAGAGTGTGCAATAGCGGCTGGTTTGTCGCGCGCGTTGGCGGACGGCAGCGGAGGTGCGGCGCTAACGTTTGCTGCGGAAAAGTTGTGGCAGCAAGATAGCAAGACGGGCGCGCTCATCGCCTTGGGCGTTGTGCAGCGCTTGTTGCGGGCCGTGCAAAAATTTGGCGGCGAGACCTTTTGACAGCGCCTCCAGAACAGCGTCGATATCCTCACCTTTGGCGAGCATTTTGCGGGCTCGTTCCAGCTCCAACATGCGCATTACTTCGCTGCTTTCATGCAGGTCTTGAATGACCGGCACCACGGCGCGGGTATCGATCCAGTGCATAAACGATTGCACCCGGGTTTCGATAATGGCTTCGGCCTGCGAGACTGCGGCTTGGCGATTTTCCATGCCCGCCTGCACGACTGAGCCGAGATCATCTACCGTGTAGAGAAAAACGTCATCGAGACGACCGACTTCGGTTTCAATATCGCGCGGCACTGCCAGATCGAGCATAAACATCGGTTTGTGGCGACGTGCCTTGACCGCGCGTTCGACCATACCCAGGCCGATAATCGGCAGCGACGATGCGGTGCAGGAAACAATGATGTCGTAGTTGCCAAGTTGATTCGGCAAGTCGGCCAATCGCAGCGCCTGCCCGCTAAACCGATGCGCCAACAATTCGGCACGTTCAAGGGTGCGATTGGCGACGGTCAGACTTTTTGGATTTTGTGCGGCAAAGTGCGTCGCGCATAATTCGATCATTTCACCAGCGCCGATAAATAGCACGTTCTGGCCGGAAATAGCATCGAAAATCCGCTCCGACATTCTGACCGCAGCGGCAGCCATAGAGACGCTATGCGCACCGATTTTGGTCGTGGTCCGAACTTCTTTGGCGACCGCAAAAGTGCGCTGAAACATTTGATGCAGATAAGTGCCAAGGCCACCAGCGGCCTCTGCATGGCGCACCGCATCTTTCATCTGACCAAGAATCTGTGCTTCGCCAAGTACCATCGAATCTAAGCCGGATGCCACCCGAAACGCATGACGCACCGCGTTGTCGTGCGGCAGCGTGTACAAATGCGGGCGCAGATCGGCGTAAGAAAGTTGGTGGTAGTGCGCCAGAAAATGGGCGCTAGAGTCAATTGCCTCGTCTATTTGCCGCGATCCGCCAGAGAGATCGCTGGCCGCGTAAAGCTCGGTACGATTGCAGGTGGACAAGATCGCTGCTTCGTCGTTGAGACCAGATGCGCCGTTGTCGCCAAACCATTTGCGCGCCGCCGTCACCGCCTGACCAATCTGGTCTGCGGGGAATGCCACCTGTTCGCGCAATGAAACGGGCGCGGTGGTGTGGTTGAGTCCGACGGCTAGCAAGTGCATTTTGATGGCAACTTAGGAGAAGAATGCGGTTTTGTTAACGCGAGATTATACCCCTGAGTTGTCCATAAAAATTTTCAGCAGTAATAAGGGCAGGCAGGCGTGGTTTTTAGCGCCCACGTTCACCATCAATTCATTGATTGCGGCCTTCCGAAACGCAATTGGATGTTGGGTTTGCTGACGTTTAATTTCAAATTGGTATCTATTTCTCGTTATTTATTGCACCACTTTCTCCAACAGTTTATTTTCAGATATTTTGTCTGTCGAAATTGAAGCAAAGATGGGCTTCAGATGTTCGTTATCAATTGGTGCGAGGCGATTAGGCGATATAGCGCGAGAAATGCGCCGGAACAGGCAGATGTAGTTGGGGAGAGGATATTGGATAACCGTGCGCGAGCGATGCATCGCAGCCTTATCCGATGGGTTTTAGTGTTTATTAAACATAGAGCGGTATATTTATCTTATGCCGTCAGCGCTGGCAGCGTGATGGTGAATATCGTGCCCTCGCCGATAGCGCTTTGAAAAGATAGGCTGCCAAAATGGCGTTCGACTACTGTTTTTACAAACACTAGCCCCAGACCAACGCCTTCCGTTTTGGGCTGATCAGGCGCACTTACTCGCTGAAACCGTTGGAATAATTTGGTTTGATTTTGCAGCGAGATGCCATAACCCTGATCGCGAATTTCGCAAACGATCGTAGCTGGCGTTTGATCGCCGTCGCTTTTTTGGCGATAGCCTAAAGTGCAGGTAATGCAGGTTCCGGCGGGACTATAGTTGATGGCATTGGAAATCAGATTACACAATGCACGCGCCATTAACGAGCGATCTATTTTGGTCAAAAATTCGCCGTTGGCAATGTCCGTCACCAATGTAATTTGTTTGTTATTGGCTAAAGTCCACATTTCATCGCTAGCATCGAAGACGACGTCTTGAAAGTCGACTTCCTCCAAGCGATAGGTTTCGGACTCCGCGCGCGCTAATTGGACAAAGTTATCTGCCAGACCCAAGGTTTTGCGTGAAGCCCGCTCTATGCGTGAGAAAAATTCTTGTTGCGGCAACGCGGAAGTTGGCGTGCCTTGCAATTCAAGTAACGCTAAGATTGACGCTTGCGGTGCCCGCATATCATGCGACAAAAAACGCAGAGTTTCATCCCGACTACGCTCAGCAGCACGGATGCTGGTGATGTCGATAATGCTGACAATCCATCCCGTTAATACTTGTCGCGCTGAATGACAAGGCGCGCTTTTTATCAATAAGTCGCGCCCTCGTTGATCTTGTACAGGCACCCCGTCCGCCAGCAAAGAAAGGTGGTGCCGGTCAAGCAAGTCGGGCCAATTAAACGCGTGATTCGCTGCCGTATCGAATGATGGTGGCGGTCCGATGGTCGCCAGTAATGTCGGAATAAAGGCGCCAGTGATATCCATAATCTGGCTGGCATTGAAGTAATCCTTGGCGATCTGATTCACGACTAAAACGTGGCCGCCGCTATCGGTAATCAACGTTGCGTCCGGCAAGCTATCGAGATTATCGGAAATAAATTGACGCAAATCGCGGACCCGGCGGGCGGCGTTACGCATTGCGTTGATCCGCTGCTCCAGCACATCCTGTCCTTGCGGATAATTTCCATCGCGCGGCGTGCTTTCCGGCAACAAATGCGGCTCCTGATCAAGCAGCATGAATTCCTGGCCCAGATACGAAATAGCGGCTTCCAGCCGGCACCAGCTCCACAGCGGATAGGCGAGGGTCAGGCCGATCAGGGCCGCGCTCGGGGCGATCCATAACCCATGCCCCAATAGCAAGTAGCTGATCGCGGCGGTCACTACCATCAGAAACGCTGTCAGTAACAATGCCAGGCGTGGGGTAAGCAGGAAATAGCTGAGCAATGCCAACAGTACCGGCACCACGCTCAGCAGCATCGTTTGCGCTGACGTTGCGATACGAATGGATTCATGATCGAGCAGGCTGGCGAGAATATTGGCGTTGATTTCGATACCGGGCATGACGCCGGAGGTGCCTGATACCGGCGTCGGAAAAGCGTCCGCCATGCCGAGCGCCGTCGCGCCGATCAGTACATATTTGCCTTTAAAAAAGTTAGCAGGTACTTCACCTCTGAGGACGGAAACATATGGCACCGACCGGAAATGACCGCTGCTGCCGGCGTACGGAATATGGATTTGATCGTCACGCTGCCATTGACCGATTTCTGTCGCGGCACGGACGTTAGGGAACGTATCGCTGGCATCCGTTGAATGCCAGTGCGTCGCTTTTGTGCTTTGCTGCTCGCCGAGGTGGGCACCTTGCGCAGCGATCCCGATTTGCCCCGCATTTTCTGCCATGGCAAGCGCAAAGTGCGGCCACCAAACACCGTTCTGACCTTCTTTCAAAAAGACGCTGCGTACCACGCCATCGGCATCAAGCTCCAGATTGATATGGCCGATGGTGCGTGCGCTATGCTGAAATGCCGGTATCGGCAACAGGCTGGTGACGGCATTGCCGTTCATCGCCGTGACCATCGGCAACACCACCAGATTGCTTGCGCGCAACGCCTGAGCGAGGATATCGTCGTTGTCCTGTGCGTTATTGGCTGAGGCTGTTTCGGGCTCCGGCATGATGACATCTAGTCCAATGGCACGCGGTTGCGCCTGCGTAATGACATCAATCAATTGCGCATGCAACGAGCGTCGCCATGGCCAGCGTCCTAACTGGGAAATACTGTAATCGTCGATGGCGACGATGATAATGTCATCGTTGGCAGGCCGCCAATTGAGGCGCATGAATTGGTCATACAGCGGACGGTCAAGTTGCGGCAGGCCATTTTGATAGCCCAGTGCTGCTGTGATGACGACCAGCACCAGCGTTAGCGCCAGCCATTGGCGTAGCGCGACGCGATGGACGATGCTGGCGAAGGGTTTGCCTTGTTCGGCCATGCCGGACTCCTAAATACAAGCGGTGACGATAACCGATGTCAGGGCTTAATAACTCGCTGGCGTGATGCCGCCGGTATTGAGCAGTAATGCGCCATCGCTAGTCGTCCAGCGGCTGCCGATAATGATCTTTTGCGCTGCCGAAAATGGGCTGACATAGCCGTCGGCATCCGTCGCCTGAACGCGCACGAAGTAAATACCGTTAGGAGGATTCGGGATCGAAATTTCTGGCGTAGTAGTGGGCTGCGTCAAAAATAATGACGTAAATGCAGCATCGCGCGCGATTTCGGTCACAAATGTTTGATTGGCATCAGCATCGGCTTGCCAACGAAACGCCAGCGTATTTCCAGTCGGGTTGATTTCCGGTAATTGCAGCTGTGGCAGCAAGGCAAACGTCTGAACGTCACCAAAAGGACCGTGATCCGGCTTGCCGTCCCGCTCTACCGTCGTCGCAACACGCCAGTAATATTGGCCTAACGGCAATTTTCCGGGTTTATATTGTGGTGACGCAAGCGCAGGCTCATCAACGATAGGATGGCTGAACATTGCATCTGTGGCGATCTGAAAACGGTAGCTTTTTGCATCCAGCGTTTCGGCCCAGCTAAAGATAGGATCGGCGCTGCGGTCTTTTCCCTTGGGAGTGATAGCAAAAGGCGGCTCTGGTCGTGCTTTCAGTGTGAACGGGATGACATGGGGAAAGCCTTGCAAACCGTGGTTGTCGAGTGGAGCGATGTAGGCGGAATAGCTGCCGTCAGTCAGGCCATCGATTTTGATATCGGTGGAAGTGGTCTCGATTTCGGTAAGAATATGGTCGGCAACCTGATCGCCCACAACCCAGGTGCGATAGCTTGTTGCACCGGGCAGAGGGACCACATTAAACCGGACGATTGGCCTTTCTTGTAGCACGGGATTGCCGGCTATTTCTGGCATCGGTAGCAATTGAACGGCCTTGCCGACACCTTGCGACTGGGTCACATTTCCCTGACCACCTTGTAACGTCAGCGCAGTCGGATGGGCATTTTGTGTGATCGCAACGCCGCCTTTCCAGACATCGGTTGCCATCGTGTTATTGCGCACTTCTACCAGGAAATGCGTGCCGCGCACGCCGGCGACGGCCAGCGGTGAGCGCACCTCAAAGCGCCCCTTATTTTCTTTCAGCGGCGTGACAGAAGAATCGACACGTCCCTGCATCAACATAATTTCTGTGAGTGGCGTTTTGGTATAGCGCGCGCTGCGAAGCTGCGTCAGTTTTACCTGACTGTTGGACGGCAGCACCACCCGCGTTTCATCGATCAGTGCCAGCGTCAGAAAACTGTTTTTACCGGTTTCAATGCGCGCGCCCTCCGACAGCAGCGTACCGGCCGCCAATGCGATAGCGCTCCCATCGGCGGCCATTGCATTCACCGTGCCGGATAGAGCGATTATTTTTGCATTGGCAGGATCTTGCGCTAGCAGCGCTACCGGAATGGTGATGGCCGTGCCGATAGGAATGGCACGCTCATTCGGAATGTGATTGATTTTTTGAAGCGCGACCCAATTGCTGCTTTTAGTCGTCAGGTTCGCAGCGATCACACTCAAGGTGTCGCCGAGGCGGGCCCGATAGATGATGGTGGAGGGGGCTACCTGAATTGCGGTGGTGTCGATTGCGGGTGCCGCCTCAACGGTGGCGTGCATGCCCGCGAATAAAGAGCAGAAAAAGAAAAGGTGACGGGAGGAAAAATGCCGGTATTGCTTTAATTGACTTGGTTTTCTAGTGTGCGTTGTGTTGTCCAAAGAGCTCAGCATTTTTTCTCCGGCGCAACATTTGCGCCTTATCCAGATAGTTGTTCTAGCCGATAGCCATAGCTGTATACCGGCGCAAGTCGAAAGCCATTTTCTGGTCGTAATTGTAACTTACTACGCACACGCGACACATGCGTATCCATCGTCCGGGAGGGAATATCGATGTCGCGCGACCACACTGCTTCGAGTATGTAAGCGCGTGAAAGTGGACGGCCAAGATTGCGGAAAAACAATAAAGCCAGATCGAATTCTTTTTGTGTGATGTCAATCGGCACCGCTGCCAGCGTCAGGCGCGCAGCGCGGGTTTCAAAGACATAGTTGCCGAAAGTGATTTGTTCGCTGGCATTTTGAATCGGATAAGCGCGACGCAAAAGTGCTTGCACCCTTGCCACCAATTCGCCGCGGCGTATCGGCTTGATCATGTAGTCGTCGGCACCGGCAGCGAGGCCCGCGACGATATCGTCTTCACCTGAACGGCTGGTCATGAACAACACTGGCAACGCAGGCGGCAATTTTTCTCTGACCCAATGCAGGACTTCCGGCCCGCTCAGGTCGGGAACCTGCCAATCCAGAATCAGCATGTCGTAGCTTTCGCGACGTAATTGATTCAGGATTTCCTTGCCACTCTGAAATTGGTGGCAAATATGGCCGCTCGCAGTGAGCACTTGGCAAACCAGTTCGGTCTGGCTTGGGTCATCGTCAAGGACAGCAATTCTCATGATATTAGCTTAATTGGCTTAATGTTAATTATCGCAGCCAGTGTTGCGGCCCATTTTGCGATCGATGTGGTGGCTGCTGGCGGAATAGTGCGTCTCCCTGCATTCGTCATCATTCTGGCTTTGGCGGTGGTGCACGCTGATGGTCGCAGAATTACTTTTATAATATTTTTATGTTAACACTTATCCGTTCTCTACGATGCATTCTGGCTCAACATTTTTGCAATTATAAAGGCGAATTGTGCCGGAGCAAGTATGACGATAAATCCCAACGATTGATAGGCGAGCGAGAATTTAATGGCGCTAATTGACCGTTGTATTTTATGGGGGAATAGTTAAAAAGCAAGTTTTGAGAGTGGGGAATGTATTTTTATTTATTCCAAATGATTTCGTCGCACCCGACTTGTCTGAGAAAAAACAAACCGGGTGCAGAAGACGCGAGCGCAGATGTTGCGCACGTGCAGAGTATATTGCTTAGCGATTGCAGGATAAAAGAAGCATTAAATATCCGGCAATACAACATTGACATCTAACACCTCCAAATCGCCCTGACGATCTAGCGAGATTTTGATATCGCTGGCATTCACCTTGGTGTATTTAGAAATGACTTCAATCAACTCTTTATGAAGTGCTGGCAGAAAATCTGGACCCTGGCGGCCACTACGTTCACGCGCAATGATGATTTGCAGACGCTCTTTGGCGGCCGATGCACTTTTCGGTTGTTTTGTGAACAAGAACGAGAGCAAAGCCATATTACTTCCCTCCAAAGATGCGCGAGAGCAAGCCCGGTTTTTGGTAGTTGGCAAAGCGCAGCGGCACGTCTTCGCCAAGGAAGCGCGATACCACGTCTTCATAGGCCATTGCAACGTCGCTGCCCTTGACGTGAATGGCCGGATTGCCTTGATTCGATGCGTGCAACACTGCTTCCGATTCGGGAATGATGCCGACTAATGGAATGCGCAAAATGTCTTGTACGTCGGTGTAAGACAGCATTTCACCAGCATCGACCCGCTTTGGCGAGTAACGTGTGATCAACAAATGTTCTTTGACCGGTTCGCCGCCGTTTTGGGCGCGCCGTGATTTGGCTTGGATAATTCCTAAAATGCGGTCTGAATCGCGCACTGAGGATACTTCAGGATTGGTTACGATCACGGCTTCATCGGCAAATGTCAGCGCCATGACGGCACCGCGTTCGATACCCGCTGGCGAATCGCAGACGATGAATTCGAAATCCATTTTTGCCAGATCGTTCAGCACCCGTTCTACGCCTTCTTCCGTTAGCGCATCTTTATCGCGGGTTTGTGAGGCCGGAAGAATAAACAGATTGTCGCAATGTTTGTCTTTGATCAGCGCCTGATTCAGAGTCGCTTCGTTGTTGACTACGTTGATCAGGTCATACACCACGCGTCGTTCGCAGCCCATGATCAGATCGAGATTACGCAGGCCGACATCAAAATCCAGTACCGCGGTTTTATGGCCGCGCATGGCCAAGCCTGACGCAAAGCTGGCGCTGGAAGTCGTCTTGCCGACGCCGCCTTTACCAGATGTCACAACGATGATTTTTGCCACGAAAACTCCTATTTTGAAATACTAAAATCTATGATCGTGCAGCTGAATTCAGCGATATTACGTCAATCCGGTCACCACTTAGCCGAATTTGCGCCGCCTGGCCTTTTACTTCCGGCGGTAAACCATTTTCAAACGTCCTATAGACGCCAGCAATCGAAACCAGTTCCGGCTCCATGCTGGTGGCGAAAATGCGCGCTTCGGTATCGCCACTAGCTCCAGCCAGCGCCCGTCCGCGAAGTGGTGCATATACATGAATACTGCCATCGGCGATGATTTCAGCGCCGTTATTGACCATCGCCGTGATAATTAGATCGGTGCCGCGCGCATAAATGCGTTGACCCGCGCGCACCGGGGTGTCGACGATCATCGCGCTCGGCATGCTTTGCGCCGATGACGTCACGGGCGCTATTTCTATCTCTTTTATTTCTTCAATTTCTATGAGTTCTTGCTGAGCTGGCCCGATGGCTACAACCTCAGGCGGAGGAGGGGCGTTTATTACTGGTTCTGTCCGGGGCGCGATCACGGTATCGATACTGAGGCCGTTGGCAATGATGGCCGGATGCATCTCTTCCGGGGCATTGCGTACCGCGACTGCATTGAGTTGATATGTTTTCAGCAGGCTAACCAGCGCGCTCCAATCAATCTGGGGGTGGTCGGACGCCAAAGCGGCAATGTCGATTACCGCAAATTCGTTGTCGAAAAAGTCAGGCATGCCCCCTGTCATTTCTTTCAGAGCCGTGTCGAGTATCGACAAATCCACATCGTGAAGAATGGCTGACACTGCCACGACCGTTGCTATCTTTATTTCAATTGGCTTGCGTGTCTTATTTTTGGGCATAAAGCAGCAGATTGAATAAGCGAACCACAGTGCAACCCAAGGCCACTGATGATTCGCAAATAGGGTTAGGAATCAGTTTGGCTTGCATCAAATGCCATATTCAAATTTTTTTGAATGAACGATCTTACCAAATCCACGCTGGATAGCAAAAAAAATGCAGCATCAGGCAGTTATTACACGACAGATGAGCAGAAAAGGCCATTTGTAGAAATGCCGTAAATACCCACAAATCGCCTTACGTAACAGTTTTATGCCGGATGTTGACGTTCACTTAAAACAGTAATCAATCGCTGCAAATCCTCTTCTTGCGTTTTTGGTAAGTCCAAAAAGCGGCAGCCGAAGTTATAAATGGGATTGTTAAAGTTCTGGCTGCTATGGATGAAGGTGATTTTCAAATCCGTTTCCATTGTCCCCATATCCTGATAATCGAATGTGGCACCGGTCAGCACCATGTCAACGCTCAGTTCGCCGATGCTGGCATTCGTAGAGCGCAGCCGCACACCCGATAAAGACAAATCGACGACATCGAAGGAAATGCGTTTTTGGTTAGGCAATGTGACGGTGCAGACATACGGATTGGCAGTGGGCGTTGTGACGCGCACGTGCTGGCGACGTTGCATCCGATACAGGCTTTCCGGAAATGTCGATTTAAATGCAGGCACACCTTCATAGGTCTGCGCCTCCGGCTGACCGCAGACGAACTGAATGAACGCGCCAGCCTCGGTGCAAGAAAATAGATTTTCTCCCGAGGCCTGTAATTGCGCATTTTCATCATCGCTGTCGCCGTAAGCGTAAAAGAAAGTGCCTTCGCTCTCATTCACGGCCAGAACGCGTGTGACAATCCGACCGCCACGTCTGCCAAATGAAATATCCAGCGTGTCTTTTTGATCCGCCAACTGGCGCAGTATTCTGGCCACAGCTTGAGGGCGAATCACCAAAAAATCATCCAATGCGGCTAACGCGGCCGGCAGTGTGGATGAAGGTTGCAAATTTGTATCTGTTTCCGCTACAGAATTGGATGTATTCATGTTTTTTCAATGTCCATCTACACTAAGCATTAATTAGTTAGCAGGATGCCGTAAAAGGAGAGGTTCTTGCAAATATTACGTAAGTTTTGACCGACTTGCGGTTTTTTTTTTCTGCTGGATCGTGCCAGCAAGGATCCAATCAGCATTTATGCAACATTGTTCCAATAATCAACTGCATAACGCGGCTTGATAAACTAACTTTATCGCCGTAACTCTTGATACAACTCTTAATACTTGTCGACTCAGCAATGCAAAAGTTGCTGGCCAATTTTTTGCTGTGTTGAGCATAACGCAGCTGGCGCAGTAGCGGGTCAGTCTGCGCTCAGATTTGCCATGCACCGTCTCGATAGACAATGTCATCGTCTAGATAAACTGCCTCGGTCACAGCAAAAACATCAATGTGATATCTGGCGTCTGCGCGCTTGATTGCGGCTTTGGTATAGACGCCATGCTTGGCGCCGAGCGACAAATGAATCCCACACATGCGCTCATAGCTGCCGATATCGCTGACCATGCGATCCCGTGAAAAAGCCCGGTTCATCCCAAAGCCAAGTTCACGGAGCCAAACTTCACCCTCATCGGCGCGGATATTCGTCAGTACTTGATCGAATTCCGGTGTCGAATCGATAACATCGGTGACACGCCCTTGCGTGACCACCAAAGTAATCGGTTTATCGGGTTTGTTCACACGGAAAGTCGTATCGCCAAAAACAAAAATACGTACCCGCCCGTTCACATACTCTAAATCCTGTGCTTCGGTGAACACTTCGCCGATCGGAAACTGGCCGCCAACGTTTTTCATCGCGCTATAGTCGCCAATATTCAGTTTTGCCGACTCAAAAGGCGACGCAAAAATCAAACGTTCTCCACCGCTATCGACAACGCCACATTGCGCACGATCAATCCGTGCTTTCAATGCATAGCCAACGTCCCGGTAATACGCCGGGTCATAGGCTAATGCGGCGATGTAATAAAGTGCTTGTTGCCCCGGCATGCGGGACAGATGTGGATGTTCGATCACCTTTAGTTCGCGCTTAAAAAGCTCAACGCGTAGCCGGAAAGCTTCCAGACGAAAGTTAGTCGATTGAATCAAGATCACCAAATCGCCAGGATTCAGAGGCTTAAAAGCGTCCAGCACCAACTCTGGCGCGACGGCATCAAAATCGATAAACGTCGCTGTCGGCAGGCAGCGCCGGTAAGCCTCAGTCAGGGCAGCGGCAAGATCGCAGCGGGTATCAAACACCACCACAGCGGCATGGGCAGAAGTATGTTCGATCGCTATCGCCAGAACGTCGCGCAGATTTTTTTCCGCAGTATTCACTGCCTCATCAGAGATCATGATGGCAGGGAGATGCGGCGAGGATGGCGCTGGATTGGCAATCGGGATCATTGTCGTTCTTATTTTGCGTATCAGAGGTAAAAATCGCCAGGCGTGACCGTGATTTCGGTTAAGCCGAGCGATTTTTTCTATTGGAGACGCATTTTAAACGACAGGCATGATTTCATGCTGATTCGGGTGGCCATGCTTATCGCATTAGTGATAAGCATGGCCCCGTCACGCTTGTCAGACTACAAAAAAACCATGCGTCCCATCTCGCGCCAATTGGTCTACAAGGCCATATTCCCAGTCCAGATAACCTTGCATGGCAGCAACTGGATTGTCGGTGCCTTCATATGGGCGGCGATAGCGGTCGATGCGCGGCGAGGCTAAGGCGGTTTCACCAGATTCTTGCGGGAAGCCAGCGGCGATCCATGCAGATGTGCCGCCTTCCAACACAAACACTGGCGTGTCTGTTAAAGCTTGAAAGTCACCGGCGATATAGCCTGCCAGCAAACTTGTGCCGCAGGTTAACACATAGCGTTTGGCGTGCGGTACTGTTTTGACTGCCTTGGCCAGCTGTGAGCGCAATACAAACCACGCGCCTGGAATGTGACGTTTTACATAGTTGGCGCTGCTGGTGACGTCGAACACGATAGTGCTTCCGTCCGATGGATGTTGGCCGACGTCTTCTTTTAGCCACTCGGCAAGTTGTTGCGGCGTCACAGAATGTGAAGATGGCGCAGGCGGCAAAGATGCAGGCCCGTTAGCATCAGCAGTCACGCTAAAATCTGGCGACGTAACGCCGTCCAACACATGCACGTCCCAGCCCATTTGCGATAGCCACGAAGCGGTCATATTCGCGCGCACGCCATCGTCATCGGCCAATACGATCCGCGCACCGCGCACTGGCGCTACATGATCGGTTTCTTGGACCAACTGGCCGCCAGGAGCGGAGCGGAAGCCCTGCAAATGGCCTGCTGCATATTCTTCTGGTGTGCGTACATCAAAGCGATAGGTGGTGCGTGTCGTTTCTTTTTCCCATTGCGCTAACGCTTTATTATCGGCACGGGAAACACGCGCCAGATCGGCTACTTTGCGTGCTGAGTTTTGTGCTTTTGCATGATCCTCAGCCGATACCGCGCCAAAATCGGCGAATTTTTGCGTCTTTCCGGTATCTAGCGTCTGACCAGCCAACGTCCAGCCGATGGTGCCGTTACGCAGCGCAGATACTGGGTTAGGGATACCGGCATTTACCAGCGATTGCGTGCCGATAATGCTGCGGGTACGTCCGGCGCAATTAACGATAACGCGAGTTTTGGGGTTGGGGGCTAATTGCTGTACGCGCAACACCAGTTCTGCGCCGGGCACGCTGATACTCTGCGGAATGCTCATCGTGTTGTATTCCTCGAAGCGACGGGCGTCCAGCACCACTACGTCGGCATTCGCATCCAGCAGTGCTTTGACTTCCGGCGCTGACAACGACGGTGTATGGCGTTGGGCATCGACCAGTTCGCCAAAGGCTTTACTGGGCGCATTGACATCCTGAAAAATTTCGCCGCCTGCATCGCGCCAGCCAGCCAAACCGCCGTCCAGCAACTTGACCCTTGTATAGCCTAGCTTCTCCAGACGTTGCGCTGCATCCAGCGCCAGACCTTCGCCGTTGTCATACACGACGATTAACGTATCGCGGCGCGGAATGCGGGCGTAGCTATCCAGCTCAATACGCGACAACGGCAGGTTGGCGGCGAATAAAGGATGGGCTTCTGCGAAAGGCGCTTCTTCGCGCACATCCAGCAAGGCCAGCTCGCGCTGCTCTAGCAGCGCAGCTCGGCACTCTTGATACGAAATGGAAGAAAAAGTGGGATTGGTCACCGTATTTGGGAAAGTAGAAGTTGTAGCGCTGGTCATTGAGTGTCAGAGTTTTCCGTTTAGTTTTTATGCAGATCGGCAGAGCGATCCCAGATGTTGGGTAATACCGTATTGGAATAACCAGAAATAAAAGGTTTGATGCTGCCGTCTTCGGCGTACACCGAGCGCCGTACCGCGCCAATATTCGCGCCATAGACATGAATGCTGATCGAGGTCTGGTCGGTGTAAGCATTGCGGACCTGATGGATATCGCCAACGGTGGGCGATACCGCTTCGACATCGCCGGGCACCAGATGCGTAGGCGCGCCGGTCGCCACCAATCGACCGGTTGCATCAGGCCTGAAGGGTTGCGAGTATTCTGCACCGCGCAGCATGCCGACCAGACCCCACACGGTATGGTCATGGATCGGCGTGTCTTGTCCCGGTCCCCAGACAAAGCTGACGACAGAAAAGCGTTCACGCGAATCCGCATGTAACAGAAATTGTTGATAGCGTTGTGGGCTTGGCACGGCAAACGCCTCTGGCAGCCAATCGTCTACGGCCACCAACTGGCGCAACAATTCGCCGCCCTCGCGCAAAATTTCAGCTTCTTCAGAGCTACGATCAAGCAGGTCAGCTATTGCGCCGACAAAGTCGCGAAGGCGCGCCGTATCAGGCAGCTGGGCTGGTTTATGAAGGTGAGACATGATCGTGCACCCTTATTTTTGCAGCGGAAAACTACGGTCGAAACTGACGGAAACATCAATTTTACGGGGGATGATACCCGCTTCGGTATAAACGTCTGCGGTATGTTGCTGGGTTTTGATCACGATATCATCAATCGGCACCCATTTTCCCTGACGTCGCTCCCATGATAATTTTGCTACTTCTTTCGGCACCCCGATCAATTCGGACAGCGTCGCGGCAAAGGCATCGACATGTTCATTAGACCAGCGCTGGGCGCGTGCCAGACGTTGCAAAAAATCCTGCAACGCGGCGCGTTTGTCTTTTATGGCACTTTCGTGTGCGATCAGATAGCTCAGTCCGGCGGACAAGCCACGACCATTGACGACAATTTTTGCATGCTCCGTCTTTTCTGCTAACGCCGTATACGGTTCCCAAGTCGCCCAAGCATCTACCGAGTTACCGGATAACGCAGCCTTAGCATCCACCGGCGACAAAAATTTAAACGAAACATCGCTCGTCTTCAGGCCGACAGACGCCAGCGAAGCCAGCACCAGATAATGGCCGATAGAACCGCGACCAGTGGCGATACGTTTACCTTTCAGGCTAGCTGCGCCAGACAACGGCGAATCTGCGTTAGCAATGATGGCCGTGCCATACGGATCGGTTTTATTGACGCCGATGGCCTTTAAAGGTGCCCCCGCCGCCAATGCAAAAATCAACGGTGCATCGCCTGCGAAGCCAATATCTACTGCGCCAGCATTCAAGGCTTCCAGCAAAGGTGCGGCCGCCGGAAATTCAGACCATTTAATATCGTAGGGCAGATTTTTTAGTTCACCGGCGGATTCCAGCTGGGCGCGGATGCCGCCTTTTTGATCGGCAACTTTAAGTAAAATTCTGGCCGGAGCATCTGCGGCACTGACCAAAGAAGGCGCGGCAAGACTGAACCCGATTGAGAGAAGAGAGCCAACTACCAGGCGGCGCAGATGGGATTTTTTATGTGAATCGTGCTGGGTGATTGTGTGTGATTTTTGGGCTGTTTTATCGCTAGTGCTTGCGAAGATTTTTCCGACTAGTTTGCTACGCATGAAGTTCCTGAAAAAAAGAGAGACTTAACTCTAAAAGGCAAGGCTAGCTTTTGATCATGATGATTCAAACGAATAATTTTGCATGTTGTTATGCGTTCAGCGTTACATCGAAACCCGCGCATACGTAAGCGCGGAGGGCCGTTGGAGGCTGTTTCCATAGGAAAAAATAGTAGCTAATGCGACTTAAAAAAAATGAAAAAAACTAGAAAAAAAGACAATCATTATTTATTTTTTTAAAAAAGGCGATTTTCATCGTCTTTCCCAAATGGCGCGTTCCTATTAAAATCAGGATAAACATTTACCGGCTTATGCCAAATTCTCATGAAAATAGACGATATAGACGCTTTTGTCGCCACTGTGCGCTGCCAATCCATCAGCCTCGCCGCAGAAGCGCTGCAACTGACGCAATCCGCGATTACGCGCCGGGTACAAAATTTTGAAGAAGAGCTTGGCATCGAGCTGCTCGACCGCACCACCAAACCACCGCGCCCGAATCCGATGGGCAAGATCGTGTATGAGCAGTGCCGTGTCGTGCTGCGTGAAGTCGATGAGTTGCGCGATATCGTCGGCAGCGACGGCGCACCTGCTGGCACTTTCCGCCTTGGGATGATCCAGACGATCGGCGATGTCGTGTTGCTGGATGCGTTGACGGAATTGAAGGCAACTTATCCAGACCTCAGCACGCAGGTATCGACCGGTTGGGGCACGCAACTGGTTTCCAAAGTAGCAAACGGTGAACTGGATGCCGCCGCCGCTTTATTTCCAGCCACCAAAGTACTGCCGGATAATGTCATCGGTCGCACCTTGGGGCGGGTTGAGCTGGTCGTCGTTGCCGCAAAAGGGACAATGACGAAGCGCAGCTACAAACTGCGCGATTGTCACGATGTCGGGTGGATACTCAGCCCGGATGGTTGCGGTTTCCGTGCTGTATTGCAAAGGGCGCTGAGCGAGCAAGGGCTGTCATATAAGATTAGTCTGGAGTCTTTTGGTGCCGATCTGCAACTTGGTTTGGTTGCCGCTGGCCTGGGTTTGGGCCTGATGCCTTTGCCGCAAGTTGAGCGCAGCCAGCACTATGATCATTTAGATATCGTTGCTATTAGTGACTTCAAACCGATCCTCGATGTCTGGCTGGTGCAGTCTCGTCTGCCGACCCCGTTGCAACAAGCGGTCGATTTTTTCAGTAAGTCGGTGGCAAACGCGTTTGCAGAGAAAGCCCCATTAGTTTCGCTGGTCCCGAAAGCGCGTCGACAAAAATCGGCCTGATCCTGGTTTGAGTTGATGAAGCGATTATTGCGGAATCATCATTCTTTAATCATTCTTCATCTTTATATTTATATTTGTATTTTTAGATAATTCGACGTGAGAATATTTTTTTGGTGGAGTTGTCGCAGGCATTTTCACTAACCAGCTCTTTGTTGACGCTTTTATCAGCAGTTTTTAGCGCATAACGGTATGTGGCTGAAATTGCTGATGACAAGCGGTAACTCTTTTCTCTCCTCCCCAAAAAATAGCGCATCTCGCACCATTTAAATGCGTGCCAGTATAAAACCGCGCACTATTTCGGTAATGTGCGGCAAATCAGCCTATGCATCCTCCCATAATCACGCCAAAAAACCGCTAAGTACCGGGTTAATTCGATTGGCATGGTCTTTGCTCAGTATCTGTCAGCAGAGTCAAAGATGATTCCGTAATTACTACTAGCGTAGTAAACACCAAATTATGCAGATCTAACGATGGATCTGCCCGGACAACGGCGTCCACTGAACGAGGTTTTTGTACCTCCATTCAGTGGGCGCCTTTTTGTTTTTATGGGATAAAAAAGATCATGACCAGTAATGCATCGACGGCCACCGCCGCCACCAAAGCCACCGCCATTAAGCTATTCAGCTTTAGCACACCGCAAATGCGGGCGTTTCATCTGACATGGATGGCCTTCTTCGCCTGCTTTTTTGCCTGGTTCGCCTGTGCGCCATTGATGCCAGTCATCAAAAAAGACCTCGGCTTATCTATCGGGCAAATCGCCAATATCAATATCGCTGCCGTTGCCGTCACCATTTTAGTTCGCCTGATTATCGGCCCGATGTGCGATCGCTTCGGCCCGCGCAAAACCTATACCGGCCTATTACTGTTAGGCGCAATTCCTGTGTTTTGCGTGGCGTTTTCGCAAAGCTACGAAAGCTTTTTATTCTTCCGTTTATGCATCGGTGCAGTTGGCGCAAGTTTTGTGATTACCCAATATCACACCTCTGTCATGTTCGCGCCGAACGTCGTCGGCACGGCTAATGCTGCTGCCGCTGGCTGGGGCAACGTCGGTGGTGGCGCAGCGCAAGCGTTGATGCCATTGTTATTAACCGCGCTAGTCATGCTGGGCGTCAGCGAAACATTGGGATGGCGTGTTGCCTTGCTGGTGCCGGGTGTGTTGATGCTGATCATGGGCGCGGTTTACTGGCGTTTCACACAAGATTGCCCGGCGGGTAATTACGCAGATTTACGGGCGCAAGGGATTGCGATCGAAGGCGGCAAAAAAGGCGGTTGGGCTAGCTTCCGCGCTGCCAGTATCAACTATCGGGTTTGGTTGTTATTTGTCACCTACGGCGCATGTTTCGGCGTGGAAATTTTTATCCATAACATTGCCGCTATTTACTACGTCGATCATTTTGGTTTGTCCTTGAAAACAGCCGGTCTTGCCGCTGCCAGTTTCGGTTTGTTGGCGCTGTTTGCGCGTGCTTTAGGTGGTTGGGTTTCTGACAAAGTTGCGCTGCGCGGTAACCTGAACAGCCGTGCGACTTTGCTGTTTGTGATGATGATCGGCGAAGGCTTAGGCTTGCTGTGGTTTGCGCATGCCAACAGCGTCACGCTGGCCATCGCCGCGATGTTGACTTTCGGCCTGTTTACGCACATGGCCTGCGGTGCGACTTATGCTCTGGTGCCATTTATTGATCGCAAAGCCTTAGGCGGTGTCGCTGGCATTATCGGCGCAGGCGGCAATGTCGGCGCGGTGCTGGCGGGCTTTCTGATGAAGGGTTTAGGCGATGTGCAGCACACCCTTAGCGTGCTGGGTATTTTCGTGACCATCTCCGCGTTGTGCGCGATTGCTGTGCGCTTTAGCGCCAGCCATAACGCCACGGAACAGCCGTTGGCTGGTTCTGCAGCAGCTGCTTAATTGCCATTCAATACATCGTTTAAGGAACAACAGATCATGAAAATTATCGTCATTGGTCACGGCATGGTGGGTCATAAATTTCTGGAAAGTCTGGCCGAGAGTAACGCGCCACATCTTGAAATTACTGTCCTCTGCGAAGAACCACGTCCCGCCTACGATCGCGTGCATTTATCCGAATTTTTCGCCGGAAAATCAGCTGAAGATTTATCACTGGTCACGCCCGGTTTTTTCGAGCGCACCAAGATTCAGCTAAAGCTTAACGCCAAAGCACAGTTGATCGATTCCATCGCCAAAACCGTGACATGCAATGTCAACGGCTTAATCGAAATTCTGTCCTACGACAAATTGGTGATCGCGACCGGCTCCTACCCTTTTGTGCCGACACTGGCAGGCAATCAGCGCAAGGATTGCTTCGTCTATCGGACGATCGAAGATCTGATTGCGATGGAAGAGTGCGGCAAGCGCTCTCGCACGGGCGTCGTCATTGGCGGCGGTTTGTTGGGCCTGGAATGCGCAAAAGCCCTACGCGATATGAAACTGGAAACCCACGTGGTCGAGTTTGCTGCGCGCCTGATGGCCGTGCAAGTGGACGAAAGCGGCGGTCGCATACTGCGCCAGAAAATCGAAGAATTGGGCGTCACTGCGCATACGCAAAAAAATACCCTGGAAATCGTCGATGGCAAAACCGGCACGCATCGGATGAACTTCGATGACGGTACGCATCTCGATACCGACATGATCGTGTTTTCTGCCGGTATTCGTCCCCGTGACGAGTTGGCCCGCGATAGTGGACTGAAGGTAGGCGACCGTGGCGGCATCGTGATCGACAATCGCTGCCTGACTTCCGATCCGGATATTTACGCCATTGGCGAATGCGCTTTATGGAACGGCAAAATTTTCGGTTTAGTCGCGCCGGGTTACGACATGGCGCGCATCGCAGCAAAGCAAATTCTGGCCGCTATTCAAAACGACAGCAACGTTGTCATGCCGCAATTTAACGGCGCCGATATGAGCACCAAACTCAAACTGATGGGCGTAGATGTTGCCAGTATCGGTGATCCGCACGGTAAAGAAGCAGGCAGCCGTTCGTATCAATTTACCGATGAACGCAAACAAATTTATAAGAAAATTGTCGTCTCCGAATGCGGTAAATATTTGCTAGGCGGTGTGATGGTCGGCGATGCCAGCGAATACGGCACGTTGCTGCAAATGATGCTGAATCGGATCGAATTGCCAGCGTCGCCAGAGTTTCTGATTTTGCCGCAAGCCGACGGCAATGCTAAACCCGGTCTGGGTGTGGATGCCTTGCCCGATACAGCGCAAATTTGTTCTTGCAATAACGTTTCTAAAGGCGATCTGTGCGCGGCGGTTTGTGATGGCGCGACCAGTATCGGCGCATTGAAAACGTGCACCAAAGCAGGCACATCTTGCGGTGGTTGCGTCGCGCTGGTCACGCAAATCATGAAGTCGGAAATGAAAAAGCAAGGCATGGCGGTCAACAACCACGTCTGCGAACATTTTGCCTATAGCCGTCAAGAAATCTATCATTTGATACGCGTTGGCAACATCAAATCGTTTGACGCGTTGTTGCGCCAGCATGGCAAAGGTTTGGGCTGCGATATTTGCAAACCAGTCGCGGCAAATATCTTAGCCTCTTGCTGGAACGATTTTGTTCTCAAAAAAGAACACGCCAGCTTGCAGGATTCGAACGATTATTTCCTCGGCAATATTCAAAAAGACGGCACTTATTCTGTCGTGCCGCGCATGGCTGGTGGCGAGGTCACGCCAGATGGTTTGATCGCCGTCGGTCAGGTCGCAAAAAAATATGGCCTATACACCAAGGTCACCGGCGGTCAGCGTATCGATCTATTCGGTGCGCGGGTCGATCAATTGCCGCCGATCTGGGAAGAGTTGATCGCCGCCGGTTTTGAATCCGGTCACGCCTATGGCAAGTCGCTGCGCACCGTAAAGTCTTGCGTTGGCTCGACCTGGTGCCGCTATGGTGTAGATGACAGCATGGGTATGGCGATTGAACTGGAAAACCGTTACAAAGGTTTGCGTTCGCCGCACAAAATCAAATTCGGCGTTTCTGGCTGCACCCGTGAATGCGCCGAAGCGCAAAGCAAAGACGTCGGCATTATCGCCACCGAAAAAGGTTGGAATCTATACGTCTGCGGCAATGGCGGCATGAAGCCACGACACGCCGAATTGCTGGCGTCGGATTTGGATAAGACCACGTTAATTCGGACTATCGACCGCTTCCTGATGTTCTATGTCCGCACCGCGGACAGACTGCAACGCACCAGCGTCTGGCGCGACAATCTGGAAGGTGGTCTGGACTATCTGAAAGAAGTCGTTTTGCAAGACAAATTGAATATCGCGGCGGAACTGGAAGCAGAGATGCAGCAAGTCGTCGACACCTATGAATGTGAGTGGAAAAAAGCTGTGACCGATCCAGAAACGCGCAAGCGCTTCCGACATTTCGTCAACACCGATCAAGCCGATCAGAACGTTGTCTTCATGGAAGATCGCGGCCAGATTCGCCCTGCGACGGTGGCAGAAAAAACCTTGCGCGCTATTCCAGTGATGGTCGAAACGGCCTGACCCACATTTATATATTCGGAGAAAAAATCATGCATAGCGACCGCCAACTCGATCAATGGACTTCTGTTTGTCAGCTCGATGAGATCGTCCCCAATACCGGTGTCTGCGCGCTGATCAACGGCGAACAAGTCGCAGTTTTTCACCTCAATGACGGCGAAGACCGCATTTTTGCGATCAATAACTTTGATCCCAATTCGCAAGCGGCGGTATTGTCGCGTGGACTGGTCGGCAATCTGGGCGAGCGTATTGTCGTTGCCTCGCCGATCTATAAACAACACTTTGATTTGCAGACCGGCGAATGTCTTGAAGCGCCCGAAAATTCAGTCTGCGCCTATCGGACCCGTATTGTCGACGGCAAGGTGTGGGTAGTTGCATGACGCCGCCCCCAGTTAAGCAAAGTAGTAAGCCAGCGCACGGCGCGAAGCCATCTTTAGTCGTTATCGGCAATGGTATGGCGGGCATGCGCACGGTCGAAGAATTGCAAAAACTGGCACCGGATTTATATAACATCACCGTATTTGGTGCTGAGCCGCATGGCAACTACAACCGCATATTATTGTCGCCCGTGCTGGCCGGTGATAAAACGGTTGAAGACATTATGTTGCACACGCGTGAATGGTATCAGCAAAATAACATCACGCTGCACGCGGGCGATCCGATTGAGGCAATTGATCGTCGCCGTCGCACCGTCCGTTCACGCGCCGGGGTCGAGGTGATCTATGACCGACTATTGCTGGCAACCGGTTCCACGCCTTTTATCATTCCGGTCCCGGGTCATCAGCTGCCCGGGGTGATCGGCTTTCGCGATATTCAGGATGTTGAAACCATGCTTAATGCGGCGCGCAATCATCGGCACGCAGTCGTCATCGGTGGTGGTTTGCTGGGCTTGGAAGCGGCCAACGGCTTACTCCGCCAAGGGATGGATGTGACCGTCGTGCACGTCACCGAAAGTTTGATGAATCAGCAGCTTGATAAGCCCGCATCGGCGTTGTTGAAAAAGGCATTAGAGTTAAAAGGTTTTCGCTTTATGCTCGGTGCCGACACCGCCGAAATCGTCGGTGCCGAACGCGTGACGGCGGTGCGCTTTAAAGATGGCACTGAAATTCCCGCAGATTTAGTCGTCATGGCGGCAGGCGTGCGTCCGAACATCGCGCTGGCGCAAAAAGCGCATCTGCATTGCGAGCGTGCGATTCTGGTCGACGATACTTTGCAAACTTACGATCCCCGGATTTACGCAGTCGGCGAATGCGTGCAGCATCGCTCAAAAACCTTTGGTTTAGTCGCGCCGATCTGGGATCAGGCGCGGGTCTGCGGCGCGCATCTTGCCGGTGCCGGACATCGCCGTTATGTACAGCAAGCCACGGCCACTAAACTGAAAGTCACCGGCGTTGATCTCTATTCCGCTGGCGACTTTATCGGCGGCGTTGACAGCGAAGATTTGGTGCTGCGCGATCCACGGCGTGGGATTTATAAACGGCTGGTGATTAAAGACGGTCGGATCGTCGGCGCGGTGTTATACGGCGACGTGAAAGACGGCCCTTGGTACTTTGATCTGATCCAAAATAAAACCGATATTTCTGCGCTACGCAACCAATTACTATTCGGTCAGGCGCTTTGCGCGCAAGCCGCTTAACGATCAAGAGTTTAAGAGGATGCCATCGTGAATTTGTCCCAACCGCCACTATCGGCCAAAAGTACCATGACCACTTGCCCCTATTGCGGGGTTGGTTGCGGCGTCGCTGCCAGCGTCAACCCAGACGGCAAAATCAGCGTTGCAGGTGACACGAAACATCCTGCCAATTTTGGCCGGTTGTGCGTCAAAGGTTCAGCGCTGGATGAAACAATCGCGCTGGATGGACGCTTGCTGCATCCACAAATACGCGATGCGGCAACCAACGTTCTACAACCGTCTAGCTGGGATCATGCGCTGGATAAAGTCGCGCAAGGTTTTAGCGACATCATCGCTCGGCACGGCCCGGATGCGGTCGCGTTTTATGTCTCCGGTCAATTGCTGACCGAGGATTATTACATCGCCAACAAGCTGATGAAAGGCTACATCGGCAGCGCCAATATCGATACTAATTCCCGGCTGTGTATGTCGTCCGCAGTGGCAGGGCATAAGCGTGCTTTCGGCGAAGATTTGGTGCCGGTGTGTTATGAGGATTTGGAGTTGGCAGACGTGGTGGTATTGGTCGGTTCCAACACCGCTTGGTGCCATCCGATTTTGTTTCAGCGCATCTCTAAAATCAGAGAAACCCGGCCCGAGGTAAAGTTGATCGTGATCGATCCGCGCCGCACCGCAACGTGCGAATTGGCTGATTTGCATCTGCCGATAAAGCCCGGCACCGATGTCTGGTTATTCAATGGTTTGTTGCACTATTTGGCGCACAACGGTGCTATCGATCAAGGCTTTGTCGATGATCATACTAATGGCGTTAGTGCGGCGCTGGCGGCGGCTGAAGTTGGCGGTGTGGACGTGGCAACCGTTGCCAAAATCTGCAAAATAGATCCACAGGATTTGCTGGATTTTTACCAATTATTTGCATCGTCTAAAAAGGTTATTACGGCTTTTTCGCAAGGCGTGAATCAATCGTCTTCTGGTACCGACAAAGTTAATAGCATCATCAATTGCCATCTGATCAGCGGCAGTATCGGTCAGCCGGGCATGGGGCCGTTTTCTATTACCGGACAGCCTAACGCGATGGGCGGGCGCGAGGTGGGCGGCTTGGCGAATATGCTGGCCGCGCATATGGATTTGGAGAATGCAGGGCATCGTCAGACGGTGCAGACGTTTTGGGATTCTCCCGCTATCGCGGATACGCCGGGATTGAAGGCGGTGGCTTTGTTTGAGGCGATTGAGCAAGGCCGCGTGAAGGCAGTGTGGATTGTGGCGACTAATCCGATGGTCAGTTTGCCGGATGCCAATCAGGTGCAGCGGGCGTTGGAAAAATGCGAATTGGTGGTGATTTCCGACATCATCGAGAAGACCGATACGAACGTGTTTGCGGATGTTCTTTTGCCTGCTTTAGGTTGGGGTGAAAAGGATGGCACCGTGACTAATTCAGAGCGCTGTATTTCGCGTCAACGATCGTTTCTTGCCGCGCCCGGCGAAGCCCGCCCTGATTGGAAAATCATGTGCGACGTGGCGCAGCGGATGGGGTTTGCGGGTTTTGATTTTGGCAGCGTGCATGAGATTTTTGATGAGCATGCGCGGTTGAGTGCGTTCAAGAATGATGCTGTTGCCGGTCATCGGCGCGTCTTTAATATTGCAGGTTTGACTGGTTTGGATAAGGCGCAATTTGATGCGTTGACACCGATTCAGTGGCCGGTTGTGCGGGATGCTGATGGTGGCGTTAAGGGCACGCAGCGGTTGCTGGCGGATCATCTTTATTCGCATCCTGATGGTAGGGCGCGGTTTATTGCGACGCCGCCCAGAGGGCCGATGCATGCAACGGATGCAGAGTATCCGCTGGCGTTAAATACGGGGCGCGTGCGGGATCAGTGGCATACGATGACGCGGACGGGGAAGTCCGCGAAATTGGCCGATCATGTGCCAGAATCTTTTATTGATATCCATCCGCAAGATGCGCTTTTGTATGGCGTGCGTGAAGGTAATCTTGCGCGTGTTTCTTCGCAATGGGGGGCGATGGTGGCGCGGGTTCAGCATGGCGGCGGAATCGCGCGGGGCAGTATTTTTGTGCCGATTCATTGGAGTAATCAATCGGCATCGGATGCGCGAATTGGGGCGGTGGTTAATCCGGTTGTGGATCCGGTTTCTGGCGAGCCGGAGTTTAAGCATACGCCTGTGCGGGTGGAGGATTTTCCGGTGTCGTGGCATGGGTTTGTGCTTAGTCGGGAGGAAGTTGGTTTGGATGCGGTAACGCATTGGACGCGGATTCAGGGGAGGACTTTTGCCCGTTATGAGTTGGCGGGGCGGAATGTGATTGATGATCACGGACAATGGGTGCGGGGGTTGTTAGGGGTTAATGATCCAGAGGCGGATTGGCTTGAGTATGAGGATAAGACGGCTGGCGTTTATCGCGCTGCATATCTGATCGATGATCGCATCGAGACGTGTGTGTTTATTTCTCCGCGGCCGGATTTGCCTTCTCGGGCCTGGTTGGCTGGGTTGTTTGCTAAGGATGTATTGGCGGATGCGGATCGGGTTGGGTTGTTGATTGGGCAGCCGATTGAGAAGGGGGCCGATGCCGGGCCGACTGTTTGTTCGTGTTTTGGGGTTGGGCGGAATACTATTTGCAGCGCGATTCGGGCGCAAGGCTTGAGTACTGTGCCGCAGGTTACGGCCGCTTTGAAAGCTGGTGGGAATTGTGGGTCTTGTGTGCCGGAGATTAAGAAATTGTTGGTTGCTTCATTGGCGGAGGCGTTGGCTGAGTAGGTTCGAGGCTGTAAATAGTTCGGTTGTTCAGCTACAGCCCATCAATATCCCCTAAATCATCACCACCAAAATCGGCCGCCGCGATCTCGGCAAAAAATTACGCAATTACGCAATAACGCGATAGCCCAATGTAAAAGTGAGCTTGTGAGGAATGCCCCGACAAGCTCACTAAACATAATCAAACATAACTAAACAAAAAAACTAACCGTTTTAAATCCCACCAATATTAAAAAAATAAAATATTCCCTATGCCACCAAACTCACGCTAGCCAAAACCAACTTTGGTTTTTCAGCCTTCTTGACCGCCTCTCCATGCATATGAATAAAATCCCGTAACCGCGGATAAATCTCATTCGTCCAGCGCCGACCACTAAAAACCCCGTAATGCCCGACGCCAGTCTGCACATAATGCACCTTCTTGGATGGCCGCACCCCCGTGCACAAATCCTGCGCTGCTAACGTCTGTCCAACCGCACAAATATCATCCTTCTCACCCTCAACTGTAAACAACGCGGTCTTCTTAATCGCTGCCAAATCAACTGTCCGTCCCAACACCTTCAACGTACCAAGCGGCAAATCATGTTCTTGAAAAACACTCTGCACCGTCTCCAGATAAAACTCCGCTGGCATGTCACACATGGCGAAATATTCCTCGTAAAAGGTCTTAATCACCGTCGCCTTGCCAGCCTCGCCTTCAGTCAAATGATTGTATAAATTACGAAACGCGTCAACATGGCGCGGCAAATTCATGTGCATGAACGCTGTCAACTGCAAAAATCCTGGGTACACCAAACGCCCGCCGCCCTCAAAACGTCCCGGCACGGCACTGACCAAATTCTTCTCAAACCACTCAATCGGCTTGCTCTGCGCCAAGTCATTGACTGCCGTCGGATTAATCCGCGTATCAATCGGCCCCGCCATCAACGTCAACGTACTCGGCTGCGCTGGATTATTATCCTCCGCCATCAACGCCACCGCCGCAATCGCCGGGACAGTCGGCTGACACACCGCCACCATATGCGCGCCGGGACCAAGGGCTTCCTGAAAACGGATCAAATGCGCCGTATATTCATCAAAACCAAACCGGCCATTCTCCAACGACACATCGCGCGCGTTATGCCAGTCGGTGACATACACATCATGATCCTGTAACAACGCCCGTACGGTATCGCGCAACAACGTCGCAAAATGCCCCGACATCGGTGCCACCAACAACACACGTGGCTGCGGCGCAGAATGCATTTTATGGAAACGCACCAAGGTGCAGAAAGGCGTCTGATCTGCGACTTCCTCACGCACCTCAAAGGTGCGCCCCATGTCTTCGACGCTGTCAATCGCGAAGGGCCGCCGCTTGTGCGTCACCTGCGTTTGTGAAAAAACCTCTGCTGCAGCCGCCATCTTGCGCAAAAGCAAGCTTTGCGGAAATCCCGGCCAGGTAAAGTTCAGAAAAGGTGCCGTCGCCCGGGCTAATGCCCGGAACGGATCGGTAAAATCTGCGTAGCTTTGATATGCTTGATAGAGCTTAGTCATGGGGCTACCTTGTAATTTGGATTATCGGCACGCTTGAATCATCAATGCAATATACATGCCTAACGGCCGACGCCAGCTGCGCGGGGCGAGGGGTCTGGCACGACCTTTGCAAGGTGTTCAGGGATTGCTGAGTGTAGTCCCAAATCGGAACAATTTCCGCGTCCCATTACAAGAAATTTTAAGATATTTCAGGAGATTAACGCCATGCCCAAAAATACGACTGCCACGGTGCTGAGTATCACTAGCAAAAATTACGGATCGTGGTCATTACGCGGCTGGTTATTGGCCAAATTTTCCGGCTTGCCGTTCGAAGAAAATATTATCTCGCCCGACAATCCAGAGGTACGCGCCGAGATGTTGTTGCTATCTTCTTCAGTTATGGTGCCGCGTCTGGATCACGGCAAAGTCGCCATTTGGGACACGTTGGCAATCGCCGAATACCTCAATGAAATCCGTCCTCAAGCCGGATTGCTGCCCAGCGATGATATTGCGCGGGCGCATTGCCGCTCGATCTGCGGCGAAATGCACTCTGGTTTCAGCGCGTTGCGGTCATCGTTGCCGATGAATCTGAAGGCGCATTTCCCCAATTTTAAGGTCTGGTCGCGCGCCGAGACGGATATTAACCATATTATTTCCATATGGAAATATTGTCTGGCTACCTACGGCGGTCCTTTCTTGTTTGGCGAGCGTGGCATGGCCGACGCGATGTATGCGCCAGTCGTAACCCGTTTTTTGACCTATGACGTAAAACTTGACCCTGTATGCACGGCGTATTGTGAGCGGATTATGGCGATGCCCGAGATGCAAGAGTGGATAGCAGCGGCAAAACTAGAGCCGGACGATATCGATGAACTGGATGTTGAATTCTAAACATCGACGCGGCTAGATGTAGATAGAATGGCGAGATGACATCCTCGCCATTTTTTCCTTTGCACAGTCCTTTTGATGAGGGCTATTTAGACGTCGGGCAGGGCCATCGCCTCTGGTTTGCGCAATACGGTAATCCCGACGGCATTCCGTTGCTATGGCTGCATGGCGGTCCGGGCAGCGGCAGTAGCCTGCGCCATCAAATATTTGTCGATCCTTCTGGCTATCGTTTAGTGCTGTGCGATCAGCGCGGATGCGGTCTTAGCACGCCCAACGGCGCAATCGTTGATAACGATACGACTCTTTTGGTGCAGGATATTGAGACGCTACGGTTGCATCTTAAACTGGGCAAAATTCTGCTGGGCGGCGGTTCTTGGGGCGCGTGTCTGGCATTGGCATATGTGCAGAAAAATGGGCCAGACGCTTTATTGGGATTGATATTGCGTGCGCCGTTTCTGGCCGGACAAAATGATATTAATCGTTTCTTTCAGCCAGATGCTGCTGCGGAAAATGCTGCCTGGCAGACTTTTTCTGCCCATGCACCAAAGGCTGAAAGGTCACATCTCCTGAAGTATCTCGCTAATGAGTTTTCTGCTGCTTCGTCGAACGTAGCTACTTTGGCGCAAGCATGGAAATACTACGAGCAGCGACAAGAACAACCTGACGCAATCGCCGACATCACGCCCAATCCTGCAGAAACCCAAAAGTTAATAGCCCGTTATCGGGTTCAGTCCCATTATCTGATCAATCATTGTTTTGTATGCGCCGATGATTTACTGCAAGCGGCAGCAAAATTAAGCGGCTTGCCGGTGGCTTTATTGCAGGGTGGAAATGATCGGATTTGCGATCCCGATAATGCGGTTCGTTTGCACACGCAAATCGCCGGAAGTGGTTTGCGGATAGTTGCTGGGGCGGGGCACGATCCTTTTCATCCGCAAATGGCTGTGGGGCTGCTGGAGGCCCTGAATTGCTTTGTTGAGGATGGGAATTTTGCGCGTTGGTGAGCTGAAGGTGAGTTGTTGGTGAGGTAGGCTGCCAAGCCCTGCCATACGGTATCTTAGTCTCGCTGCAAGGCTTGAATCTCTCCCAAAAAAAGTAATTACTTGCTAAAATTATTTGCGGCCGTTGGGATGTAGGGCGCTAGCTGCTCTGGACCCGTAATCGTTGTTGTCATTGCGTGTGCCCCTTCCTGAGAAAGGGGACTGGCTGGATGAGTACGAGGATGCAACATTAAATTCCTCAGTAGTACGCCCCCTGATCGACTCCAGGGATGGTGTCTTTGAATCTAATGTGCGTCGTCTGACGTCGTCTAGTAGTTTGGTTCTTTGATCGTTATTGTCACATCTTATTTGAAATGAGCCCTTTGTGCGTTCTTTCTGCGGAGGCGTTTCAGCATCGCGATTGGTCAATGGCCGCGTGTTAACTCGATTGGTGCCGACACCGTTAGGTTGTGGCTTGACATGCTGAGGCGCATTAAAATGTTCCGCCGTGAAATAGGGGATGTTATTGGATGGTGTACTTGCGCTTCCGCTACCACCGCTAAGTTGCTCTGAATTCATCGATACCGACGTCAGGTTATGGGCTAAAGATGTAACGTCCCGTGCGTTTTTTGTGTCCCCAAAAATACTGCGTGTGGCAGCGCCCATAAAATTTAATGCCTGAATGCCATCGATTCTCATAATCTCTCCAAAAAAGTAGAAAAAGAATAGCAATTACTTGCTTCTGAGGGCGCATTACAGCATTAAAGAGATTCTTTGAACTATCAAAAATTGCTCAAAAATAATCCTATTTTTCCCCTACTTTTTAGATGACGGTGTCGCGACATAACCATCATTGAGCGTTTTTAAAAACACGATCACGTCTTTAATTTCGCTGTCGGTTAATGCCGGTTTGTCGCCCGGTTTGCGATCAAACGGGGCTTCTACATTGATGTTGTCGTGATACTCGACGGGCAGGTCGTTGAATTTTTTTACGACGCTATTTTTACCGCGTGGATACCATTTTTGTGGTTGTGTATCGCGTTGCACATAGAACTTTAAAACCTGTTCCAGGCTGGTGAATGATCCATTATGAAAAAATACTTTTCGCAACGCAACGTTGCGTAATGACGGTGTTTTAAACAGGCCGCAATATTCGGTTTTGTTGCGCAAATCGGTGCGGTCCGGGCCGCACAGTCCCATGTCGAAAAAGGCCGGATTGGCATTGGCGGGAATTTTTTTATTGCGCGGTACGCCGATGGCAATTAAGCCGTAATCGGTAAATTGCGGGAACGCGCCGCCGGGATTTATTTCGCTGATATGGCAAGCCGCACAGTTACCTTTGGCGGGGTCGTTGAACAAGGCCAGTCCGCGTAATTCTTGTTTGTTCAATGGCGTTTGATGGCGTAAAAAAGCGTCGTATTTGCTGGTGTAGGGATAGAAGTCTGCAGGGCTTTCCTGAAAAACTTCTAATGCCATTAGCATCGCGGTAAACGCTTGCGCCTGATCGTTAAAAATATCCTCGCCAAAGGTTTGTCCGAACAACGCCGCGTTCGGAGATTTTTTCAGTTTGTTGACCACATCGTTCGGACTGGCATTGCCCATTTCGTGGCGCGATAGCAAAGGAATGCGCGCCTGATCGTGCGCCGACGATGCACGACCGTCCCAATTGTGGCCGCCAGTAGGACCGGCATCGATACTGTCGTCGCCATCGTTGTCATGAAAATGTTCGGTAAACGCGGGCACCGTTTGCAGATAGCGCAGAGAAGGCGCGGCGCGTGTGCCCAGTGTTTTCATTTCTTTGCCGCCCAATTGCACCGCCAGATTATTCGGTGGCCCGAAAGCATGACTAGGACTATGGCAACTGGCGCAGGACATCTTGCCAGAGGCGGATAGCGACGCATCGAAAAACAGCACGCGGCCCATCGTCGTCATTGCCGCGACTGAAGGTTGTTGTTTAGAAGAAGGGGCATACGCCGCACCAAGATAGGCTGGGCTGGCTGCCGCGTCGCTGGCCAGTGCAGGATTCTGCCATGCCGCGATACCGCTTAATAATATTGCCAAGGATGTCAGCACTGATCGGAGAGTATTTTTGTGCATACGGGTTGGCAGGGCGCAATTTCGATGGTGGAAGAGGCTAACATTGCCGTGTGACGAAACGATGACGCCATCATCGCGGTTTTGTGCATGATGCGGGTTTTATTCTCCTCTGCTATCGTCGTAGTTCACACAGTTGACATATTCCAGGCTTAGGATGGCGGTTTTCCGCCAGGGGGATTGATGAATAAATTATTTTATAGAGTACAACAGGGGAAGTCATCGCGGTTATTGCCGTTGATGGCGGCGGTCACGGTTGGGTTGAGTGCCTGCGGTGGCGTTGGTGGTCTTAACAATGGCGCGGCGTCCGGCAGTGTTGACGCTGACAACGGCGCGTTGGCAATGCGCAACATCCAGAATGTGGTCGTGATTTTTGCCGAGAACCGTGGTTTCGACAATTTATACGGTTTATATCCCGGTGCCGATGGCATCCCCGGCGTGAATCCAACGTCGCGATCCGGCTATCACCCGCAGAAGGATTTCGATGGCAATGTCCTGCCAGTGTTGCCGCCAACCTGGGGCGGTATGTCGGTCGCGGGGCAGGGCAAGGTGATTACGCAGGCGCAATCCGCCGGTTTGCCGAATAAGCCATTTCAGATCGATGACGCCAACAGCGCGGTGTATATGGATCCGGCGGTGATTACGCGTGATCTGGTCCATCGTTTCTACAATAATCAGATGCAGATCAATGGCGGCAAGAACGATCAGTTTGCGGCGTATTCGGATGCGGGCGGCCTCAGCATGGGCTATTACGATGGCAGCAAAATGAAGCTATGGAATATCGCCAGACAATATACGCTGGCCGATAATTTTTTCATGGGCGCATTTGGCGGCTCTTTCCTGAATCACCAATATCTGATTTGCGCGTGCGCACCGACTTATCCGAACGCCGATGCCGCGAACTCTCCGGCCAAGGGCAGTATTTCTGCTATCGATGTGGATGCCAATGGCAAATTGGTGCGGTTGACGCCGGGCACGGGCAATCCAGCTTCAGTATTGAGCGGCGCGCCGGTGTATCTGAAAGACAGCACACTGACGCCGAAGGATGCATCCGGCATGTTTTATGCGGTCAATACGATGCAGCCGTTGTATCAGCCTAGCGGGAATGCTGTTGCTGGCACGGCGAGCTATGCCGACGCCAGCAAAGCCACGACCTTGCCTGCACAAAGTCAGGCGACGATTGGCGACGAGTTATCTGCAAAAGGGGTGAGCTGGGCCTGGTACGCGGGAGCCTGGAATGCGGCTTTGACCGATGCATCAAGCGCCCGTCGCAGCGTTATTTATGCAGGCAATGTGCAGTTTCAACCGCATCATCAACCGTTCAATTATTACGCCCGTTTCGACCCCGCCACGCCTGCCGGTGCCGCGCAACGGACTAGCCATCTGAAGGATTACGATGCATCGTTTTTGCAGGATGCTGCGGCGGGTAAATTACCGTCGGTGGCGTTCTATAAACCGCAAGGCAATCTGAATCAGCATGCAGGCTATGCCAACGTTGCGGATGGCGATGCGCATATTGCCGATGTGATCGCCAAGCTGCAAGCCAGTCCGCAATGGAAGCACATGCTGATTCTGGTGACTTACGATGAAAACGGCGGCTTCTGGGATCACGTTGCACCGCCGAAAGCCGATCGCTGGGGACCGGGAACACGTTTGCCCGCGATTTTGGTCTCGCCTTATGTACGTAAGGGATTTATCGATCACACGCAATACGATACCGGCTCAATCTTGCGTTTTATTACGCGGCGTTTTGCATTGTCGACGTTGGATGGGATCAAGGCCAGAGATAACGCGCTGGTGACAAATGGTGGACAGCCGATGGGGGATTTGACGCCTGCATTGGCGTTGGTGCCGCAGGAGTAGTTGGTAACTTTGGTCGAAGTCAGGGGCGGTATCAGACTGCCTCTTTTTAGTTGATTGGCATCGTATAAATCCGTCGAAAATGACGGATTTATACGGACCGTCGCCACATGACAGTGCAAGACTGGCATGCGTTTTTCTCAATATAAACAACCCCCATAGTGAAAATATCAGGCCGCCCGGTGCAGCCTGATCCTTTGCTGTCTCAAATAATCTCCGAAGAAGATTCGTTTGACATGCCTAAAATAACGCTATATTCTTTAGGTCATAAATATGGACTAATGGCTGTTAGCTGAATTGGTTTGAAATACAACATCACAAAAATAATCGATGGAGACTGTAATGCGCAATACCGATTCTTTGGTTTCTGGCAACGCTGATCGCCTAACCAGTGCGTCTCGCTCAGTTGGCGATGCGGTGGCGGATGCGACCTACAAAAAGGTCATGTGGCGATTGATGCCATTTTTGATGCTTTGCTACGTTGTTTCTTTTATCGATCGCTCGAATGTGGGCTTCGCTAAGCTGAAGTTTATGAGCGATCTGGGATTTACCGACGCCATTTATGGTATCGGCGCAGGTATTTTCTATGTCGGTTACGTGTTGCTGGAAGTGCCGAGCAATCTCTATTTACATAAAGTTGGCGTCCGCAAAACACTGCTGCGCATCATGGTGCTGTGGGGACTTTTCAGTGCTGCGATGGCGTTTATGTCGACTCCCAGTCATTTTTATATCATGCGATTTTTGCTTGGCGCGGCTGAAGCGGGCTTGTTTCCGGGCATGTTGCTGTATCTCACTTATTGGGTGCCGTTAAGCCGTCGGGCACGTTTCACCGCGTTGTTCACAGCGTCGATTCCGATTGCCGGGATGATCGGTGGTCCTCTGTCGGGCTGGCTGATTCATGTGTTTGATGGCGTCGCGGGAATGAAGGGATGGCAGTGGTTATTTTTGGTGGAGGGTTTGCCAGCCTGTTTTATTGGTGTAGCCGCCTACTTTTACTTGCAGGATTCACCGGCTAAAAGCAGCTGGCTTTCAGCTGAACAGAAGGCGTTGATTCAGCGTGACTTTGATGCTGAAGCCAAAGCTAAATCAGGCAAAACGCACCATTCGTTCAAGGCGGCGATGCGCGAGCCTAAGCTTTACTGGTTGGCGGGGATGGGCGTAGCGGTGTTGGTGGGAACCGGCGGCATATTTTTCTGGTTGCCGTCGATCATCAAAAAATCCGGTATCGATAACGTGTTCGAGATCGGCCTGTTGTCCGTCATTCCGTTTTTTATCGCGTTGGTTACGCAGTACTTAAATGCACGGCACTCTGACAAAACCGGTGAACGTCGCTGGCATGTGGCTATTCCTGCATTGATCGCGGCCGCCGGTTGGATAACCTTGCCAGCAGTCCAGGACAGCGTCGCCTTATCGGTGCTGATGCTGACGTTGGTGACCGCCGGGACGCTCAGTCTGACCGGACCTTTCTGGACCTTGCCTTCAACATTTTTATCCGGCACCGCAGCAGCGGGCGGGCTCGCTCTGTTGAGTACGCTAGCCGGTATCGGCAGCGTGTTTAGTCCGATGCTGGTGGGTTGGCTTTCAACGACGACCGGCAGCCTGATGATCGGGCAATACTATTTCGGCGGCTGGATGCTGTTTGGCGCGGTGACTTTGCTGATCGGTGTGAAACCGGAAGCATTAGCAAAATCTGCTGCATAAGGACGATAGGATTCTATGACTGCGTTAAGTACAAAGGTGTTGATCGGCGTCATCGGTGCCGGAGCAATGGGCAGCGGTATTGCGCAAGTTGCGTTGAATGCGGGGCACCGTGTGGTGCTGCACGACGCGGCTTCGGCGGCGCTGGAACGCGGCGTGGATTCGATCCGCGCTGCGTATAGTCGACTATTGGCAAAAGGCAAGATAAGCACGGCGCAGCATGATGACCGGCTGGCAAGATTGACTAGCGATGTGGACATCGCCTCGCTTGCCGAAGCGGGTCTGGTGATCGAGGCGATTGTTGAAAACATCGACATAAAAACCGCTGTGCTAATCAAGCTCGAAGCGCTGCTGGCCGCAGATGCAATTATTGCGACAAATACATCGTCGTTGTCGGTGACGGCGATTGCTGCACGGTTGCAACGCCCGGAACGCGTGATCGGCATGCATTTCTTTAATCCTGCGCCGATTCTGCCGCTGGTCGAGGTGGTAAGCGGCAAGGTGACTAGTCAAGATGTGGTTGCTACTATTTTTGCGACTGCGCAGGCCTGGAAAAAGATCGCGGTGCATTGCAAGTCAACACCGGGCTTTATCGTCAATCGGGTTGCGCGCCCTTTTTATGGCGAAGCATTGCGGCTGTTGGCGGAGGGTGCTGCCGATGCGGCGACGCTGGATGCTGTGCTGCGAGAATCCGGTGGCTTTCGGATGGGCGCATTCGAGTTGATGGACATGATTGGTCATGACGTTAATTATGCGGTGACGCAATCGGTGTATGACGCGCTGTTTCAAGATCCCCGCTATAAGCCGTCGTTGTTGCAAAAGGATCTGGTGGACGCCGGATGGCTAGGCAAAAAGACCGGGCGTGGATTTTATCAATACGCTGAACCTTTGGTCGCGCCTGCCGTGCAAATAACGGCCAGCGCTGCTGTGCCGTCAACGGTGATTGTGGAGGGCGATCTGGGACCGGCAGAAAAACTCGTTGCGTTAGCCGAGCAAGCTGGACTGACTGTGACACGCACCGACGGCGTGGGAATCTTGCGGATAGATGGTGTGGCGGTCGCGTTGACGGATGGTCGCAGCGCCACCGAACGCGCAAATGATTTAGCGCCGGTGCAGGTGTTGTTTGACCTTGCGCTGGATTATGACACTGCAACGCTGGTGGCGATCGCCAAAGCAGATCAGGCATCCGACCATGCGTTGGCGGTTGCTGCCGGTTTCTTTCAAAAACTCGGCAAAAAGGTCGTTGTGCTGGATGATGCGCCGGGCCTGATTGTGATGCGTACGGTAGCGATGCTGTGCAATGAAGCTGCCGAGATGGTGCAGCAAGCAATTGCTACGACTGAGGCTGTGGATCTGGCGATGGTCAACGGCGTGAATTATCCGCGTGGGCCACTGGCATGGGGCGATGCGATTGGCCTGACTTGCATTCGCAATGTGATTCAAAATTTAGCAATTAGTTACGGTGAAGATCGCTACCGGGTTGCACCATTGTTACGTCGCATGACGGCTGCGAATCGTACATTTTATGCGGAGCGTGCACGATGACTATCGCAACTGACCAGTTTGTAAATTGTGAAGAAGTCGCGTCCGGCGTCAACGTGGTGACCATCAATCGACCTGAACGCCGTAATGCGCTGAATCTGGCGGTTAAGCAGCAACTGACAACGGCCATCGAAAAATTGAGTGCCGATGCTCAGGTACGGGTCATTGTTCTGACGGGTGCCGGGGGCTATTTTGTAGCAGGCACGGACATCGCAGAAATGGCCGGCATGACGCCGACTTCGCATACTTTGCTGGCAACGGATCGGGTTTTTAATGTCATGCGCCAAAGCGGTAAAGTATTGATTGCCGCCGTCGAAGGTTATGCACTGGGCGGCGGGTGTGAACTGGCGCTGACGTGTGACCTGATTATTGCGGGAGAAACGGCAAAGTTAGGTCAGCCCGAAATCTGTGTCGGCATTATGCCGGGCGCTGGTGCGACGCAACGACTGGTGCGCACCATCGGTAAATATCAGGCGCTGCGTCTGCTGTTGACGGGGGAACCGGTGACCGCTGGCGTGGCTTTTGCCATGGGCATGGTATCGGAAGTGGTAGCGGACGGTGGCGCGTTGACGCAGGCGATTACGTTGGCAAAAAAGATCGCCAGCATGCCGCCATTAGCCGTGCGCGCCATTAAAGAAGTCGTGCAGCAGGGTCATGATGTGCCGTTGGAGACAGCTTTGTTGCTGGAGCGCAAGGCGTTTCAGTTGTTGTTTGATACGCAAGATCAGAAAGAAGGTATGCAGGCGTTTCTGGAGAAGCGGAAACCGGTGTTTCAAGGCCATTGAACTGTTTTATGGCGATTTCAAGGCAATAAAAGTGCGGCAGAATCGGCGGCTAACATTATTTTTTAAAGGATGAAGTCAAAAGACTAGGTTATCGATTGATTGAAGGATACTGTTGCTATATTGTTTTGGTCGCCGGATTTATTTGGCCGCCTGAAATGCACGGTACATGATCGAATAAGGCTTTTGATGAAAATGAATAATGTAAAGACCAGTGTCGCTATCGATTTCAGCCGTAGTGCGGTATCGCGTTATGTGCAATTGGCAAGCCTGTTCCGGCATCGGGTTGAGTCGGGAGAATGGCCGCTTGATGCGCAGATACCGACTGTGGACGATCTCGCGCAGGAATGCAATGTGGCGCGCGCCACTGTGCGGCAGGCGCTGGATTTGCTGGAAGAAGAGAAGCTGATTGCGCGTTATCGGGCGAAAGGGACTTTTGTTATTGGCAAGCCGCAGGAACAGTTTTGGTGCGAAGTGGCGACCGACTGGTCGGGCCAGCTGATCGCGCCGGATGGTGTGACGATTGAGATTTTGACCGCGAAAGAACGTTTGTCGCCTTCGCCGGTAGAGCCGCCAATTGGTGAGATGGCGGCAGGATATCAGCACTGGCGACGGCGTCACTGGCGTAACGGCAAGCCGTATTACCTGGGCGATGTGTATATCGACGAAAGGGTGTGCGCACGCATTCCGAAGAAGTCCTTTGAGACTAAAACGTCGATGCGGATTTTGCGGGATTTGCCGGGGCTGGAGATTGCGGAAGCGCACCAAACATTGACGTTGGGTTCGGCCGATCCGCAGATTGCCGATCTGTTGCAAATACCGCTGAATGCGCCAATTGCGTATGTCACGCGCGCGGCAGTGGATCAAAGCGGCTGCGTTGTATTCGTGGGGAAGGGTATTTATCGGGGTGATGTGATTCGCCTGGATATCAGACTGAAGTAACGGTGCATGCCGTTACTTGTCATTAATCGATAAGGGAACGGTATGAAATTACATTGGTCTCCACGGTCGCCTTTTGTGCGAAAAGTGGTCATTTTGTTGCAAGAAACAGGTCAGCAGGACAAGGTTGACTATGTGCGTTCGGTGGCCGCGCTTGCCGAGCCCAACGCAGCTTTGATGCTAGACAATCCGCTGAGCCAGATTCCTGCTCTGGTCCTCAGTTCGGGCGAGGTTTTATACGATTCGCCTGTCATTTGCGAATATCTCGATACCCTGCATCAGGGCCCCTCCTTTTTCCCTAAAGATGGCGCGGTGCGCTGGCTGGCATTGCGCCGTCAGGCGCTGGGCGACGGCATGTTGTCGATTCTATTGCTTTGGCGGCAAGAGCGCATGAAAACCGCGCAACAGCAACTACCTTCCTGGTTAGCTGCTTTCGAGACCAAAATGAACGCTTCATTGGATCGCCTTGAGCAAGAGGCGACTGCGCTGGCCGACGGCCATTTCGATATCGGTCACGTCACGATCGGCTGCACATTGTCCTATCTCGATTATCGATTTGCCGACATTGATTGGCGCGCTGCCCGACCGCAGCTTGCTGTCTGGCATCAGGAATTTTGTCGCCGCCCGTCAGTGATGGCGACCATGCCCGACGACGCATCTGCATAACGCGTCTGCCTGTCATCAATGACCGTATCGCTGCGGCTTGGTCAATTTAATCAATTCAGTTAATTCAGTTCGTCAGGAGTGTTTCATGTCAGGTCCGCTTTCGCATATAAAAGTCTTGGATTTAAGCCGGATTCTTGCTGGCCCATGGTCTGGGCAGGTGTTGGCTGATCTGGGTGCCGATGTCATTAAAGTCGAGCGGCCGCTGGTCGGCGACGATACTCGCAGTTGGGGGCCGCCGTTCTTGAACGACAGCGAGGGAAAACCAACGCGTGAATCGGGTTATTACCTGTCTGCCAACCGCGGCAAGCGTTCCGTGACGGTTGATCTGAACACCGCCGATGGTCAGCACATTATTCGCACATTGGCGGCAAAGTCAGACATTCTGCTAGAGAATTATAAGGTCGGCACGCTGGCTAAATTCGGCTTGGGTTACGCTGAGTTAAAGGCGCTCAATCCTGGCCTTATTTATTGTTCGGTCACAGGCTTTGGGCAAACCGGCCCGAAAGCGGAACATGCGGCTTACGACTTTATGATCCAGGCCATGGGTGGATTGATGAGCGTCACTGGCGAGCGCGATGATTTACCCGGCGGTGGACCGCAGAAGGTCGGCGTACCGATTGTGGATTTGATGACCGGCATGTACACCTCAGTTGCTGTACTGGCGGCGCTGGCGCGCCGGGCGCAAACCGGACTGGGAGATTACATCGATATCGGGATGCTGGATGTGATGGTCGGATCGATTGCGAATCAGGGCATGAATTATCTGGTCTCTGGCAAGACGCCCAAACGTGCAGGTAACAAACATCCGAATATTCAGCCGCAAGATGTGTTCGCCTGCGCGGATGGGCATATCGTGTTGGTGGTCGGCAACGATGGGCAGTTTGCTAAGTTCTGTCAGGTGATCGATCGTCCGGACTGGGTGAACGATGAACGCTTCGCCAGCAACAGCGCACGGGTGCGTAATCAACAGAGTTTGTTGCCGATGATTGCCGACATATTGCAGCAGAAATCGATGACGGTTTGGGCTGGTCTTTTGGATCAAGCGGGCGTGCCGAGCAGCCCTATCAATACCATTCCTCAAGTGCTGGAAGATGAGCAGGTCAAGCATCGCGAAATGCTGATCCAGATACCGCACCCGACTGCCGGATCGGTCCCGCAGCTTCGCAGCCCGATGCGTTTTAGTGAAGCCGCTTTAACATTTGACCGCGCGCCGCCGTTGCTGGGACAGCACACCAATGAAGTGTTGTCGGAGCTGGGCTTTGATCAGCAACAGATTGCCTCATGGGCTGGCGCAGGCACTATTTAATTTGATCGGATGCAGTTTATGTCACGTATTTCCTTCCCCACCCCAGAGACTATGAATGCCGAACAGCGGCAGGTCTACGATGCGATTGTCAGCGGGCCGCGGGCCCGGCTGGTCGGCCCTTTGCGCGCTGCGCTGCATAATCCAGAACTTGCCGACCGCTGGCAAAAGATGGGCGCGTTGCTGCGATTTGGGACCAGTATTCCACCACGGCTGAGCGAGTTGGCGATTCTTGTTACAGCAAGGCGCTGGAACAGTCAGATTGAATGGTATATCCATGCCACCGCAGCGCAAGTGGCTGGTCTTCCGGACGCCGTCATTGAAGCGATTCGGGTCGCTGCGAAGCCGGTTTTTAATGATGCCGATGATGCTGCCATTTATGAGTTTGCGCGTCAGTTGCAGCAGACCGGCACGGTGTCTGAGAACGTTTATCAAGAGGTGTTGCGTGTGCACAAAGAAGCCGGGGTAGTCGAGATCGCGGCCATCATCGGTTATTACTCGATGGTGTCGATGACCTTGAACGCGCACGAAATTCCGATGCCCGATGAAGGAGCGATTCCGCCGCTGTCGGTTGTCAACCATGAACCCGCAGGCGAACTGCCGGGCGCACCGTTATTGACTGAGATGCCCGCAGGCATGTTTGTCGCGATTACGGAACCAGGGGCAGTATGACTTCCAACGCGTCCTCTGCTCAACAGTTAGCAAGCGTCGATCCGGTGATGCCGAGCGCGCCCAAAACTGCACTTCCAACGAACGCTTGCGATGCACATGCGCATGTCTTCGGGCCCTACGACGAATTTCCGCTGACGGAAGTCGCCAGCTATCCGCCACCGCTGGCACCTGCTGCGCTTTACGCAGAAATGTTGAGCACACTCGGCGCGACGCGTGGCGTGCTGGTGCAGCCTGCGCCGTACGGTACTGATGCCCGGCCGATGCTGGATGCGCTGCGCCGTAATGACGGACGTGTGCGCGGGATTGCAGTGGCTACTGCGGATACTAGTGAAGCGGCGTTGCAGCATTTGTTTGATGAAGGTATTCGCGGTTTGCGGTTTGTCGAAATGCGCGATCCGCAAGGCAATCCATACAAGGGTAGTGTCGGCGTCGAACAACTTAAATTGCTGGCACCGGTGATGAAAAAAATCGGCCTGCATGCACAGCTTTGGGCTTCTTGCGACGACTATGCACGCATCCTGCCAGAGCTTGTGCCGCTAGGACTGACGCTGGTACTAGACCATATGGCCTGCGTTAAAGTAGAGCGCGGCATCGATGATCCCTCCTTTAAGTCTTTGTTGGTGTGGCTGGAAAAGGGTGCGATATGGATCAAATTATCGGTTTGCCGTGTTTCTCGCGCTGCACCGACCTATGCCGATCTGCGGCCTTTCCATGACGCATTGGTGGCAACCAATAGCAGTCGTTTGCTGTGGGGTTCCGACTGGCCGTTTGTGCGTATGGGAGAGCAGTCGCCGGATGTGGGTGACTTGCTGGATTTGTTCTATGCATGGGTGCCGGACCCGGCCAGACGTCAACAGATTCTGGTGGATAATCCGGCGCTGCTTTATGGATTTTCTGATGCAGGTAAAGACGATAGCAGCCCGGATAGCGCTGGCGCGTAATACTACTATCAATCGCTATCGGCGCTAAAAATATCGCTTCCCAGCGTCCAGCTAAGGATGCCGGAAGATGCCGTGAAGAGCGCGTTTATCTATAACTGATTGAGCCGCTGATGCTGCCTCGCAGCCTGTCGGGTGGCCCTTGCCGACTTTTATATCTACGTAACTTCCTCATCAATTGGACTGCGCTTTTTAAGCGCCGCGGCTGCTTTGCAACAACGGTTATCGTCTTCGTCGCAACTTACTATTTTTTTCTTGACAGTTGTTTTTGCAGAGCCTACAGTTCGCCTTAGGACAATAGGTCATATAATTGACCTTTATAACAAGGAGACGTTCGTGAATAAAAGATTTTTGGTACTTGCAGTCATGGGAGCATTTTCTGAAGTTGCTTACGCCCAAACCAGCGTCAACATTTATGGCATTGTTGATTCAGGGATTGTGCATGAGTCGGGCGGCGCAGCCGGTTCTGTGAATAAACTCACCAGCGGCATTGAGTCTGGCTCACGATTGGGCTTCCGTGGCACTGAAGATCTTGGTTCCGGTCTTTCTGCAATATTTGTTTTAGAAACCGGTTTTCAAGCCGATACCGGCGCGCTGGGGCAAGGCGGTTTGCTCTTCGGGCGGCAAGCCTACGTCGGACTGAATGGCAGCTTTGGCGCAATGACGATGGGTCGGCAATATACCCCTAATTACATCACTATGACGACGGTCGGCGATCCCTTTGCGGCAGGCCTTGCGGGTGTGTTTTCGAATGTCATGGCAACCTCTGGCGCGCGGATGAATAATGCCGTTAAATACGTCTCGCCCAAATTCAATGGGTTCAATGGCGAGTTGGTTTATGGCTTTGGCGAGGTCGCTGGTACGACGGCCGCATCGCGTGCGATCGGTGGCGCAATTGCTTATGCTTCAGGGCTGCTTAACGTGCGCCTTGCTTACCATAATCGAAACAACGATACCGACACAGTTAAGGGACTGGCCGCTGCCAGAAATACGGTGTTGGCTGCGAATTACGATTTCGGAATGATCAAGGCGTTTGCTGCATATGGCATTAATCAGGGGCCAAACAGTTCTCCGTTATCCAACGTGAATGCTTACGGCTCCGCCGTTGCACCAAAATCATCTACCGATAGCCGCGATTTTTTGTTGGGCGCGACGATTCCGATTGGCGTGGGAAAGGTGATCGTGTCGTATATTCATAAAGATGACAAAACCAGATTCAATCAGGATGCAACCCAACTCGCGCTTGGCTACACCTATTCATTGTCGAAGCGTACCGATCTTTATACATCGTATGCGCGCATCAATAATAAGAATGGCGCAGGATATACAGTCGGTAGCGCCATTGAAACCGGCTCTGGCAATAGCGCTGTGAATCTCGGCGTGCGACATACTTTCTAAGAAGTTGTTGGCGTCAGGAAATGCGTGTGCAGGCAGCGATGCCTGACGTTGCATTTTCAGATTTTAGCTATCAAAAAACCTTCCCCTCAGGCGACCGTGTTCGTCGCATACAAGAGAGTCATCATGGTCGATTTCACGCAACATTTCACACAACTTAATGTAGTCATTGATGGGCATATCGCCATCCTTACGCTGAACAACCCGCCGGTCAATGCGCTTACGCGTGTGTTGAACGATGAATTGACTATGGCGCTGGATGCTATTTCAGAAACCGATGATATCCGGGTCGTCGTGCTGACCGCGGCTGGCAAGATTTTTTGTGCCGGTGCCGATCTCAAGGGGCGTGCCGAAAACATCAAAGTTGCTGGCGATCTGATGGCGCATTCGCGTCGCACACGTGAATGTTTTCATGCCATCCGTGAGTGCGCAAAGCCGGTGATTGTGGCGATCAATGGCGCGGCGCTTGGTTCTGGACTGGCAATGGTGGCTTCCGCCGATATTCTGGTGGCGTCAGAGACCGCGTCGCTGGGTTTGCCAGAGGTTGACGTGGGATTACTGGGCGGTTGTCGTCATGCGATGCGCTTATTCGGTCATTCCAGGCTGCGCCGGATGGCATTGACGGGATATCGGGTTGGGGCGGAAGAGTTGTATCGGTTGGGGATTGTTGAAGCTTGTACTTCGGCTGAAGAGTTGATGCCGACTGCCATGGCGATAGCGACCGCAATTGCCTCAAAAAGCCCGATATCGACGCGGATGGGCAAGCATACGTTGAACGTCATCGAGGATATGAGTCTGCGCGATGGCTATCGTTATGAGCAGGATATGACTGCGGCGATCGGCAAAACAGACGACGCCAAAGAGGCGCAGCTTGCCTTTAAGGAAAAACGTAAGCCGGTGTTCAAAGGGTCTTAATGGTGGGAGCGTGACCGTTCCGTCATCGCCCTATTTAATCTGGACCTGCCGACTTAGCGTTGATGCAGGTCTTTATCGTTATCGAAAGCATCGCTGGTTCTTGATGCAGCGGTTACATTTTTCCGCACACGCTTTTATCCTTCGGCTTTTCGCATCCCCCTTCAAATCTTGAAAAAGCGTATAAATAGGCACTGCGGTGATATTTATCTTTTCTTTTTAGCAATTTCAATGTCTTTTACATACTAAACTGGCCGACTTTCTTACGTTTTGTAATTTAGCGTGAAGAATTTTGGGAGATTGTTTAAAATCCGTTTTTCGGATTGATTTAATCGCCTCGGACAACCCCAGTATTCAGTTAAATGCAGTCAAGACCCAGTGCGGTCTGACACTCATCGGTAAAATGCGTAAAAAAACAATGCAATTCAGCAATTCGCTGTCAGCACGTAAACGGCGCAGGACAGCGATTGGTATTGCCCTTTCGGTTTTACTGCATGTGGGTCTGTTTGCGCTGATCTGGAGTCAGGTGGATGAGGTGCCGCCGTTGGTGAGCGCCAATCAACCTGCAGCGCCGTTGCAGGTGACATTTTTGACGCCGCCGAAGACGCCTTCGACCGCGATCACCGTGCCGCCACCTAAAGCGCCAACACCGCCGCCGAAGCAGGTTGTTCGTCCTAAAGCGGCGACGCAGCCAAAAGTGGCAGTGCGCCGTCCTGCTAAACCGACGACTACGGCGCGCCTGAGCCCTGCGCCTTCACCAATACAGGCAACGCCGCCCGCCGAACAAATCAAGCCAGCGCCGCCACAGATGGATATGAGCACGATGCTGAACGCGGCGCGGGATCGTCGCCGTGCTGAAGCGGAAGCCGAAGGGCGGCCTGATCCGGATCCGGGCGCACCGGTCGCCAGCAACGCGCCTGCCGATAATGCGGTTGCCGTGTCGAATATCCAGTTTTTGACACAGCGTAGCCAAGGCGGCGGCGGGGTGTTTCAGATTCTGAATAAAGGACCGCGGATTGCGCAGTACGCGTTTCGCGGATGGGGCGCGACCAACCGTGAAAATCGACGTCAGGTGATTAACGTGGATGCCGGTGTGGATGGTGATATCAACGCCGCCATTGTGAAGAGTATGATCGCGCTAATTCGCAAGCGTTATCCGGGCGACTTTAAGTGGGATTCGCAACGTCTGGGGCGTTTGGTAGAGCTTTCGGCGCGTGAAACCGATGGTCCGGCGTTACAGGCATTTTTGATGCGCGAGTTTTTTGGCGGGTCTTAATTGGCTTGGTTTGATTGCTTGGTTCGGTTGCTTAATTTCATTGCTTAATTCCATTGCTGAGGACGCTGCGATCTCTGGTTGCAGCGTCCGAATCAGCCTCACGCTAATGTGAGCAGCCTGACGTTACTTGATCAAATGCAATATCTCGCGAAAAGCCGGATGTTCGCTAGATTTGACCCATTCGTAAGCCACCATTTCCACTGTTACTAATTGTGCGCCCGCTTGTTGCAGCCGCGCCAGCGCGGTTTCGCGGTCGCTTGCGCGGCGTGAGCCGACGGCATCAACCACCACGCGCACCATATAATCGTGGGCCAATAATCCTAATGCCGTTTGCAACATGCAAATATGCGCTTCGCAACCGGCGATGATGATTTGCCCGCGATTGTGCGGTAATGCGTCTAGTAAACCATCAGCGCAGGCATTGAAATGCACTTTGCTGACGGTTTTTTCGCATAATTGTTTGATTGCGGCTTCGTTGCCGCCCAGCTTGGCGGGGCTTTGTTCGGTCCCGATAATCGGTACGCTGAGGAGTTTGGCGATGTGGCCCAGACGTACCGCTTGGGCGACTACGGTCTCACCCTGATGGATCGCGGGCATTAACCTGGATTGAAAATCGACTAGCAGTAGGGTTGATTTTTCGGCATCTATTAACATGGTGTCTCCTTTTATGCCTGAGTGCCCGGTTCAGGCGCGCAGATGTTGTTGTCTTAGTGTTGCAGCGATGGCTTGCCTATGAAAGGTCATTCCAATGCATAATCGGTTGCTATATCGGCTCCCTTTGCGATCAACTCACCGGAATTGCTGACTATGATTACTGTGCACCATCTGAATAATTCGCGCTCGCAGCGTGTGTTGTGGTTGCTGGAAGAGCTGGGTCTGGAATACGAGGTGAAGCGTTATCAGCGCGATCCAAAAACCATGCTGGCACCGCCATCATTGCGCGCCATACATCCCTTGGGTAAATCGCCGGTAATTACCGATGGCGATAATACCGAGGCCGAATCGGGCGCGATTATCGAGTATCTGCTGGCGCAATATGGCGACGGACGATTGCAACCTGCCGCCGGTGGAAAAGACCGTCAGCGCTATACTTACTGGCTTCATTATGCAGAAGGTTCTGCGATGCCGGCACTGGTAATGAAATTGATTTGGACGGCTTCCGCGTCCGCCGATGCCTGCATTTCTGCGTCCGTTCGCGCGTTTGATTTCGGGCGGCGTGCAGAAAAAATATCTTGATCCGCAAATTGAAACGCATTTGAATTTCATGGAGGCTGAACTCGCTAAAAGTATCTGGTTTGACGGTGACGATTTCAGCGCAGCGGATATCCAGATGAGTTTTCCGCTTGAAGCGGCCCAGCAACGCGCCGGTCTGGATAAAGGTCGGCCGAATCTGATGGCGTATTTGCAGCGTATTCACGCACGGCCCGCGTATTTGCGGGCGATTGAGCGTGGCGGTCAGTATGACTTCATGCAATAAATTTGCGGAATTGTCAGGTTATTTTTAGCTGCTGAAATTGATCCGAAGGTCTACAGCGATGCTACGGCATCGCTTTTTTTAATTGCCGCTGCTGTTTTGTATCAAAGTACAGCCTGTTTTTGCGCAATAGCATGGTTGGTCGCATGCAGTCATGCCAACGTCACATTAATTCTGTCAGATGATGCTGTCAGATTATCCACAATCCCAGTAGAATAAAAATACATTGATCCAGCTGCGCCGTGCGGCCTGAACGCTGTGCAGACGGGATTAGATTTTATTTTCCTTTCATTTGGCCCTGTTCACCTATCTACGGAGAAGCAATGTTCCCAATTGAAAAATTTACCGATCCGCAAGCCGCCGTCGAGCGCGTGTGTGCCATCTACGACCATAACACCGCATTATTGCGCGACGCTTTTAAACGTTTTTCCAGCGGTGAAATTTTGCCGGGCCGGGTCCGTGCCTGCTATCCGTTTGTGCGAATTACGACTGAATTTAATACCCGTGCCGATACCCGACAATCGTTCGGTTTTGTCGCCGGGCCGGGCGTGTATCAGACTACGCTGACGCGTCCGGCGTTATTCACCAATTATCTGGTCAGCCAGTTCAAACTGTTGCGCGACAATCATGACGTGCCGCTGGAAATTGGGGTGAGTGAATTGCCGATTCCGGTACATTTCGCTTTCTCGGAAGGGATTCATGTCGAGGGCAATCTCGACCCAGAACATTTGCGTCATCTGCCGGATGTATTTGATTTGCCCGATCTGGCGTCGATGGATGATCGGATTGTCAACGGTACTTATCAGGAGCAGCCGGGCGAGCCGCATCCGCTGGCATTGTTTACCGGGCCGCGAATTGATTATTCGCTGCATCGTTTAAAACATTACACCGCGACTTCGCCGGATCGTTTTCAGCGCTACGTGTTGTTTACTAACTATGCGTTTTATGTGGATGAATTTATCCGCATGGGACGCGAGTTGATGCAGCCGACGACCGATCCTGAACAATTGGCGTATCGTCAGCAATACACTGCTTTTGTCGAGCCGGGCGATTTGACGACTTGGAACGCGAATCTGGATGACTTGCCCGCAGACCGCAATATTACGGGGATTGCGCCAGCACGGCAGCCGCAAATGCCTGCTTATCATTTGCAGCGCACCGACGGCACAGGGATTACGTTAATTAACATCGGCGTTGGCCCATCTAACGCCAAAACGATCACTGATCACGTTGCTGTTTTACGTCCGCATGGCTGGATTATGTTGGGGCATTGCGCGGGTTTGGCGGCGTCGCAACGGATGGGCGATTATGTGTTGGCGCATGCGTATGTGCGCGACGATCATGTGCTGGATGACGATTTGCCGCTGTGGGTGCCGATTCCGGCGTTGGCTGAGGTGCAGCTGGCCTTGCAGGACGCCGTGGCAAATATCACGCAGTTGGAAGGGTATGAGTTGAAGCGGATCATGCGTACCGGGACCGTGGCATCGGTCGATGATCGTAACTGGGAACTGCGCGATCATCGAGTGCCATTGCTGCGTTTTAATCAAAGCCGCAGCATTGCGCTGGATATGGAAAGCGCGACTGTTGCCGCTAATGGTTTCCGTTTCCGGGTACCGTATGGCACGTTGTTATGCGTGTCTGATAAACCGTTGCATGGTGAAATAAAATTGCCGGGGATGGCAAATCGGTTTTATGAACAACGGGTAAATCAGCATCTGAAAATAGGCATCAAAGCGCTCGAACTCTTGCGCAATCAGGGCGTCGAACAATTACACAGTCGCAAGCTGCGTAGCTTTAGCGAACCGGCATTCCGCTAATCGGATATTGTTTTTTGAAGGAAATAGTACATGCAGTATCGACACTTTAAAGGCGGCATTTACGATTTTATTTGCGAGGCGACGCTGGAGTCCGATCCGACGGTGACGATGATTGTTTATCGCGCCGCCAATGGTTCAATCTGGACTCGACCGAGTAATGTTTTTTTTGAGCAAGTTGAATACGAAGGAAAAATGACGCAGCGGTTTGTGCCGCTTAATTCGGCGGAAGAAAGCGCAGTTGAATCGGAAAAATAACGACGTCGAAGAAATCTGAAAGATAAAAATCCTGGCAAGAAATTCTTGCCAGGATTTTTTTATGCTGCTGCGCGTTGCGGCTTTTTTACCCGCCAAACCATAGCGCCGAATAAGCCTGCACCGGCCAACAGCATCACTGCGGCGATGCAGAGCGACGCTGTAAAAGAACCTGTGCGTTTCACCAGATAGGTCGCGAGCGGCGGGCCGATAATTTGTCCGATGCCGTAAGCGGCTGTCAGTAAGCCCATCAGACTGCGGGCGTGATCGCCGTATAAGCGCCGTGCGTCGCGCATCGCAAATAAGGTAATCGCGGTGAATGGCAAACCGATCAAGATAGAGCCTAGCGCAAATCCCAGGATGTTCGGCAACGCGATGCTGATCAACACACCCGCGGCTTGCAGTAGATAGCAAATCGCCAGCAATAGACGGTTGTCCCAGCGTGTCGGAATTCTGGTAGCCAACAACGCGCCGAGTGCGATGCAAAGGCCGAATATCGGCCAGAATAAATCCGGCCAATGCGAGTGCGGCAGCGCTTGTCGTGCAATAACCGGCAAAAAGGTGGCGGTGATGATGTAGCCAAATCCGGCGACAGCGTAGCCTAGCGTGAGTCCTTGCGTCTGACGTCTTATTTGCAGCGGTTCGAGTTTATGGGTGCTGCTGGCGATCGGACCTGAGACGCTGGATGGGCCAGAAAATGTACGCCATACGATCGCGCTAAGCAGAAACGCCAGACCGCCAAAGAGTAGCCAGCCTTGTGCCGCAGACCAGTTGTGCTCGACCATTGTGGCGGTCGGCAGACCTGTCAGCAAAATGCCTAAACCCGGACCGCAGTAAATAATCCCGCCCAACGCGGGCGCGTGCAGTTGCGTTAAACGTTGCAAACACCAGCCCGAGGCAAACACAAATACCATCGCGCTGGCAATGCCTGCCAGCGTGCGCAATACGACTAAAAGCCATAGCGCGGGCGCATAAGATAACCCCATGCCTAGCGTGAGCAGCACCGTCGCGCTCAGACCCATTTTGATGAAAAAAGTCGGGCGGCCGCGTAATACCATGCCGAGTAGCGCCCCGATAAAATAGCCTAGATAATTTGCCGTCGCTAGCCAGCCGCCAGCGTTGAGATCGACCACGCCATCGTGCAACATCATCGGTAGCAAGGGGGTGAACGCAAAGCGCCCGATACCCATTGCGACTGCCAGCACTAGCGCGCCGCAGATAGCGACTTGCCAGGCTTCGCGGCGCATGGCGGCGGGTGTGCCGGGATTAATGGGCATTATTTGCCGTCACGCCGTCGCACGGTGACACTTTCGCCGCCGATTCCCCAGTTGTCGGTATCGACTTCATCAATGACGACAACAGTCGTTTGTGGATTTTTGCCGAGTATGTCGACCAGTAACTGGGTTACGCCGCTGATCAAAGCAGATTTTTGTTCCGTGGTCGCGCCTTCGCGGGTGATTTTGATATTGACATAGGGCATGTTGGTTCTCCGGAGTAGGTCGTTGCGGCGGATAAGGAGTCTTATCTTACATGCACCGATAGCTTATTAAAAATGAATAATTAACATCTGAACCATCATAAATAAAGATGGTAAAAGGGATGCCGGAGATTCATCTACATTGGTCTACATCGGTCTACATCAAAGATTCTTCGCATTTGAATAGAGGAGAGCGGCTTTGCCGTTGACGCAATGCTGTTTCATCGGGTTTGGCTGGATTAAGCTTTCGTCGCGTGGGCAGCCGTTGCATAATCCAGCCATACCCATTTTTTCATCACCAACACACGTCATCATGCATCCTGAAAAACCACATAATCCCTTGCAAGGGATCACCCTTGAAAATATTTTGATCACGCTGGTCGATCATTACGGCTGGGAGAAATTGGGACAGTTGATTGACATTCGCTGCTTCCAAAGTGATCCGAGTATTAAATCGAGCCTGACATTTTTACGGAAAACGCCGTGGGCACGCGAAAAGGTGGAGGCTATTTTTTGTAAGTTGAAGACGTAAACGAGACACAAAAAGGTGAACTTTGCACTTGGGGTGGGGTCTTTTAGGGCTCGTGGCGCTGTGATTCTGCGATGAGAAGATTTTTATTTTCTATTGCCGAATGCGACAGCGTCGTAGCTGGCCTTCTCTTTTTGAAAATTCCCTCCACATGTATATTCCCTCCGCTTCACGGTCATTACCTGCCCCCTTTCAAATTCTGCTCGATATTGGCATAGATACTTCTGCGCTGCCGTGTTCGTTGCCCGCCCGACTCAGTGGGGCACACAATGCTACGGCGATTAATTTAGAACCTCCTGTTGCTCTCCCTTCTCTCTCGGCAGCTGCCTGGGCCGCGTGTGCACGTGACAGTCTGTGTACGGCAGCCGGCGCAGCTGCGCGTTATGGCGTCAGTGCTGGCCTGCAAACCTTAACTTCGGCCTCCAATATCTCGGTCACTATTCTTGGTTCCACCGTGGGTGCATTCAGTTGGGCGTATGTGGGCGCTGGACTGGCTGGATCGATGGTGCCGGAAAAATATGCTGGCAATCGGGATGTGAAAAGGGCGGCTGTATTGCTCGGCGGGGTCATTGGTGGCTTGGCTGGTGCCGCGCCATCGCTCGTTGGATATGGCGCGCATGCCGTGGTCAACGCCCCTGCTATTAAAACGATTGCGAGTGTGTTTTACGGTGTCGTGCGCGACCCACTACAAATAGCGCTTAATGGCGTATTTGGGCCGCGTTGCGTCTGGTTGGGCGAGCCACGTTTCCTCGGGGTGGCCGCGACGGCGCTGGCCTCTGTTATCCCGCTCACTATTGTCGGGGTCGCTACGCCGTACCTTCCGGTTTGGGCTAGCGCGATATTCGGCGCCACGATCATTGGTGGGCTGGACGGAATATCCGGCGTGATCATTCGTGGAAAATTATTTCAGAATTACTCCCAAGTCGTGGCTGGCAGCGGCAAATTGGCCGTGCCTACTCTGATACAGGTATCGACTGCGGCAACTATGCGGATTGCTACTTCGGGCCTGGCGTTGTCGCAGAACATGGTGTTGGATGGGCTGGGTCTGCAACCAGAGCAACCGAACTTAGCTGGAATGGTCGGTCGTTACCCTGCAATGAGCAGCAAAGTCCGGCCGTGGATAGCCTTTAAAGTGCAAGATGGTTTGGCAAAAACCTTCAAGGCCGAGAGCTGGAATTGCGTTAGTTCGGATGTGGAAAGTACGCGTCCCGTCACGCAATGGGGTGAGCGAACAGCCAGAGGTAACGTCAGGCTTAAGGGGATACGGCAACTTGTTTCAGAGCGCAACGAGCCGGATAGTCTGGTTGTAATGCGGCTAGATTAAGCACTAGCTAGCATCGTTTTTAATTGGGGTCGGAGTCAATTTTTCTTAAATTGGGCTTAAAATAAACCTTCCCCAATCCTCATCTTATTGTTCATGGCTCGTCTTGCTCGCCTTGTCATTCCGCATCAGCCGCATTATTTAATCCAGCGCGGCATCGATCAGCAAATCATTTTTCGTGACAATCACGATTATCTGGCCTTTTATAACTGGCTGCGTGAGGCTGCGCGCCAGTTCAAAGTGGCAATTCATGCCTATCTTTTGATGGGTAATCAAATACAACTCTTGGCCACGCCGACTGATCTGGATGGATTGTCGCGGATGATGCAATGGGTCGGGCGTTATTACGTCCCTTATTTCAACCAAAAATATGCCCGTACCGGTACTTTGTGGCAAGGACGTTATAAGGCTGCGGTCATTGATCCTGAGCAATATTTGATGAAGTGTAGTTTGGTCATTGAATCTTTGCCGGTGCATGAAGGTTTGGTCATGACGCCGGGCGAATTCCCTTGGTCGAGCTATTTACATCATGTCGGTATCAAACCGGACGCGCTAATCGCCGATCATCCTTTGTATTGGGCTTTAGGCAACACACCGTTCGATCGTGAGGCTACGTATAAGGAATTGGCGGAGCAGGCACTTACTCTGCCTTGGGATGCCGGCTTGATCGAGGCGGTTGGTAAGGGCTGGGTGCTTGGTTCGGAAACATTTAAATTCAGGCTGGAACAACAAGGTAGCCAGCGTATTCGTCCCGCTAAACGGGGGCGACCTTTTAAGGCAAAAGCAAATATAGCGATGCCAGACCCATCGGATGCATAGCTGTCATGCATCAACGCACCAACTTGGGGCGATAGCGCTAATATTCGGCAGGAATTGCCCCAAAGAGAGGAATTAATTCATAGGCAAACCTCTACTCTGTCCCTAATTAAATTTCTGAAAATGCCGGAGAAATTTAATATTACTCTGACCCTAATTATTCTAGTTGAACTCTGTTCTGCTCTGCACTATTCTTAATACCCTTACAGTTAGAGTGGTGGAGTACGACATGCAAGCACAAGGTTTATACGACCCAAAGAACGAACATGACGCCTGTGGCGTCGGTTTTGTTGCGCATATTAAAGGCAATAAAAGCCACTCTATCGTTGAGCAAGGTTTGCTGATTCTGAAGAATCTGGATCATCGGGGCGCGGTTGGCGCGGATGAGTTGATGGGCGACGGCGCAGGTATTTTGCTGCAAGTGCCTGATCAATATTATCGCGAAGAAATGGCCAAGCAAGGCGTGACGTTGCCGCCACCGGGCGAATTCGGCGTAGGGATGGTTTTCTTGCCAAAAGAGAACGCCTCGCGTATCGCTTGTGAGCAGGAAATTGAGCGTGCGGTAGTGCTCGAAGGCCAGGTTGTGTTGGGTTGGCGCGATGTACCGGTCGATAACGAAATGCCAATGTCGCCAACGGTGCGCGATAAAGAACCGGTGATCCGTCAGATTTTCATCGGTCGCGGTCCGGATATCATGGTCACCGATGCACTTGAGCGCAAACTGTATGTTATCCGTAAGTCTTCCGGTCACGCGATTCAAGCGTTGAATCTGTTGCACGGTAAAGAATTTTTTGTGCCTTCAATGTCGGCTCGCACGGTCGTCTACAAGGGCTTGTTGATGGCGGATCAGGTCGGCGTGTACTACAAGGATCTGCAAGATCCGCGTTGTATTTCTGCACTGGCGTTAGTACATCAACGTTTCTCTACGAATACTTTCCCTGAATGGCCGTTGGCCCATCCGTATCGCTTAATCGCGCACAACGGTGAAATTAACACTGTTAAAGGTAACTTTAACTGGATGCGCGCACGCGAAGGCGTGATGAAGTCGGCTGTGTTGGGCGACGATCTGCAAAAATTATTCCCGCTGATTTATGAAGGCCAGTCTGACACGGCTTGCTTCGATAATGCGCTTGAGCTGTTGTTGATGGCGGGTTATCCGATTGCGCAAGCGATGATGATGATGATTCCTGAGGCGTGGGAAAATCACACCACGATGGATGACAATCGTCGCGCCTTCTACGAATATCACGCTGCGATGATGGAGCCGTGGGACGGCCCGGCAGCGATGGCATTTACCGATGGTCGTCATATCGGCGGTACGCTGGATCGCAATGGTTTGCGTCCGGCGCGTTATATCGTGACTGACGATGACCTGGTGGTGATGGCGTCTGAATCCGGCGTGTTGCCGATTCCAGAGTCGAAAATCATCCAAAAATGGCGCTTGCAGCCGGGCAAAATGTTCCTGATCGACCTCGAAGCCGGTCGCATCATCGACGACAAGGAACTGAAAGATACATACGCTAACGCCAAGCCATACAAACAATGGATTGCATCGGTGCGCGTGAAGCTGGACGAGCTAAAGCAAGAGCCGTCTGAATCCGGGTCGACGATTCCTTTGCTGGATCGTCAGCAATTGTTTGGTTATACCCAGGAAGATTTGAAGTTTTTGATGTCGCCTATGGCCGCCAATGCGGAAGAGGCGATTGGTTCGATGGGCAACGATTCGCCACTGGCGGTCATGTCTAACAAGAACAAAACGCTGTACAACTATTTCAAGCAATTATTCGCGCAAGTGACCAACCCGCCGATCGATCCGATTCGTGAAGCGATGGTGATGTCGCTGGTGTCGTTTGTGGGACCAAAGCCGAACGTGTTGGACACCAACAACATCAATCCACCGATGCGTCTGGAAGTCTCGCAGCCGATTCTGAACTACGCCGATATTGCAAAATTACGCAACATCAGCGCGCACACTGGTGGCAAGTTTAAATCGCATGAGCTGAATATTTGCTATCCGGTTGCATGGGGCAAAGAGGGCATTGAGGCGCGTCTGGCTTCGCTGTGCGCGAAGGCTGTGGATGCGGTCAAATCGGGCCATAACATTCTGATCATTTCGGATCGTAAAGTCGATGCCGAGCAAGTCGCAATTCCTGCGCTGTTGGCAACGTCGGCGATCCATCAGCATCTGGTCAGCAAGGGTTTGCGTACGTCAACCGGCTTGGTTGTAGAGACCGGTTCCGCACGTGAGACGCATCATTTTGCGTTGCTGGCTGGCTACGGTGCAGAAGCAATTCATCCGTATCTGGCGATGGATACATTGAGCGAAATGGCGCAAGGTCTGCCGGGCGCGTTGTCGCCTGAAAAAGCGATTTATAACTTCCAGAAAGCAATCGGTAAAGGCTTGCTGAAGGTGATGTCGAAGATGGGTATTTCGACCTATATGTCGTATTGCGGCGCGCAGATTTTTGAAGCTATCGGCCTCAACAAGAGCATGACCGATAAATACTTCAAAGGCACTTCGTCGAACGTTGAAGGTATCGGCGTATTTGAAGTCGCTGAAGAAGCGCTGCGCTTGCATCGCGCTGCATTCAGCAATGATCCTGTGCTGGCAAACGCGCTGGATGCCGGTGGCGAATACGCGTATCGGATTCGCGGTGAAGAACATATGTGGACGCCGGATGCGATTGCTAAATTGCAGCATTCAACCCGTTCTAATAACTTCAACAGCTACAAGGAATACGCGCAGCTGATTAACGATCAAACCAAGCGTCATATGACGTTGCGTGGTTTGTTTGAATTCAAGCTCGATCCTAGCAAAGCAATTCCGCTGGATGAAGTTGAGTCGGCAAAAGAAATCGTTAAACGTTTTGCGACGGGCGCGATGTCGCTTGGTTCGATCTCGACAGAAGCCCATGCAACACTGGCTGTGGCGATGAATCGTATCGGCGGTAAATCGAATACCGGCGAAGGTGGCGAGGATGTAAATCGCTATCGTCAAGAGTTGAAGGGTATTCCGATCAAGAAGGGCGAGACGCTGGCTTCTGTGATTGGTCGCGAGCATATTGAAGTCGATACGCCATTGCTGGCTGGTGATTCGCTACGTTCGAGAATCAAGCAAGTTGCGTCGGGCCGCTTTGGTGTGACTGCTGAATATCTGACGTCTGCCGATCAGATTCAAATCAAGATGGCGCAAGGCGCGAAGCCGGGCGAAGGCGGTCAGTTGCCGGGCCATAAAGTGTCTGAGTATATTGCCAGATTGCGTTTCTCGGTGCCGGGTGTCGGTTTGATTTCACCGCCGCCGCATCACGATATTTATTCGATCGAAGATTTGGCGCAGCTGATTCATGATCTGAAAAACGTCAATCCAAAAGCGTCTATTTCGGTCAAGCTGGTGTCGGAAGTCGGCGTCGGCACGGTCGCTGCGGGCGTCGCTAAAGCGAAGTCTGATCACGTTGTGATCGCTGGTCATGATGGCGGTACTGGTGCATCGCCATTGTCGTCGGTTAAACATGCCGGTTCGCCTTGGGAATTAGGTCTGGCAGAAACGCAGCAGACGTTGGTGCTGAACGGTTTGCGTAGCCGGATTCGGGTGCAGGCCGATGGTCAGATGAAGACTGGTCGCGATGTCGTGATTGGTGCGTTGCTGGGTGCGGATGAATTCGGTTTTGCGACCGCGCCGCTGGTGGTAGAAGGTTGCATCATGATGCGCAAATGCCACTTGAATACTTGCCCGGTCGGTGTAGCGACGCAAGATCCGGTATTGCGCGCCAAGTTCTCTGGTAAGCCAGAACACGTGGTTAACTTTTTCTTCTTTATTGCTGAAGAAGTACGTCAGATCATGGCGCAATTGGGTATCCGTCATTTCAACGATTTGATCGGACGTTCGGATTTCCTCGATAAGGCTAAAGCGATCTCACATTGGAAGGCGCAAGGTCTGGATTTCTCGAAGATTTTCTATCAACCTGCGTTGCCAGCTGGCGAAGTGTATTACCACACGCAAGAGCAAGATCACGGCTTGCATAAGGCGTTGGATCACAAGTTAATCTCACAAGCCAGAGCCGCGCTGGATAAGGGTGAACGGGTTTCCTTCATCTCGCCGATCAAGAATTTGAACCGTACTGTCGGCGCGATGTTGTCCGGCGAAGTGGCGAAGAAATACGGCAATGACGGTTTGCCGGATGACACGATCCATATCCAGTTGCAAGGCACTGCCGGTCAATCGGCTGGCGCGTTTCTGGCGCACGGTATTACGCTTGATCTGGTGGGTGAGGGTAACGATTATGTTGGTAAGGGATTGTCTGGCGGACGCATTATCGTGCGTCCAAACACTGAGTTCCGTGGCCGCGCAGTCGATAACATCATCGCCGGTAATACCGTTCTGTACGGTGCTACTGCTGGTGAAGCTTTCTTAAACGGTGTAGCTGGCGAACGTTTCGCGGTACGTAATTCGGGCGCGATTGCAGTGGTTGAAGGAACTGGCGATCACGGTTGCGAGTATATGACCGGCGGCACTGTTGTGGTGTTGGGCGAAACTGGCCGTAACTTTGCAGCGGGTATGTCCGGCGGTCTGGCGTATGTCTACGATCCGGATGCGCAATTTGCTGCACAGTGCAATCTGGCTATGGTGACGCTGGAAGTGGTCTTGAGTCAGGGTGAGCAAGAAGCCACAATCGACCGCGCCATCTGGCATGCAACCACCCGCGCTGGTGAGCCGCAGACCGATGAAGTGATATTGAAGGGCTTGATTGAACGCCACTTCAAGTACACCGGCAGCACGCGTGCGCGCTATCTGCTGGATAACTGGGTCGCTTCGCGCAGCAAATTCGTCAAGGTTTTCCCGACCGAATATAAGCGCGCGCTAGGTGAGTTGAATGCGATCAAAGTCGCTGCTCCAGCCAAGGAAAAAGTGGTTGCCTGATGTTGACGTTGTCCTGAATGATGACAACGCGTTAGCCAACATAACGATATCGATGTAATCGCGCAGCAGTTGCAAATAGCCAGTATCCAAATGAAATCTTCAGGATACTGGCTGTTTGTGGGCCGAAGCGCGTAGCCAAGAATGTGAGTGGAAAATGGGTAAAGTAACCGGTTTTATGGAATTTGATCGCATGCCAGAGACGTATGAAGCGCCGCTGGCACGCAAGAAGCACTACAAAGAATTCATCCTGCAATTGGCCGATAAAGACGCCAAAATTCAGGGTGCACGTTGCATGGATTGCGGAATTCCTTTTTGTAATAACGGATGCCCGGTCAATAATATTATTCCGGACTGGAATGATTTGGTCTATCGCGGTGCGTATCAGGAAGCGCTGGATACCTTGCATTCGACGAATAACTTCCCTGAGTTTACCGGACGTATTTGCCCTGCACCGTGCGAAAGCGCTTGTACGCTGGGGATTAATGACGATCCGGTCGGGATCAAATCGATTGAGCATTTCATCATCGACAAAGGTTGGGAAAATGGTTGGGTTGTGCCGCAACCGGCATTGATCAAGACGGGTAAAAAAGTGGCGGTAGTCGGTTCCGGTCCTGCCGGATTGGCCGCAGCGCAACAATTGGCGCGGATTGGCCACGATGTCACCGTGTTTGAGAAAAGCGATCGTGTCGGCGGTTTGCTGCGCTACGGTATCCCTGATTTCAAAATGGAAAAAAATCACATCGACCGTCGTGTAGAGCAAATGGAAGCGGAAGGCGTGACTTTCCGCACCGGCGTACTGGTCGGCAAAGATTTCCCTGCGAATGTCAATAATTGGTCTAAGAAGACCGTTTCGCCCGAAGAGTTGAAGGCGGAGTTTGATGCCGTCGTGATCGCTGGCGGCGCAGAACAACCGCGTGATTTGCCAGTGCCAGGCCGGGAATTGAAGGGCGTGCATTTCGCCATGGATTTCCTGCCACAACAAAACAAGATCAATGCTGGCGACAAGGTCAAAGATCAAATTCTGGCGGGTAGCAAAAACGTGATTGTCATCGGCGGTGGCGATACTGGTTCGGATTGCGTTGGTACGTCTAATCGTCAGGGCGCTATTTCGGTATCGCAGTTTGAGTTGATGCCAGAGCCGCCAGAGCAAGAAAACAAGCCGCTGGTCTGGCCGTATTGGCCAATCAAATTGCGCACCTCTTCTTCGCATGAAGAAGGCTGTGAGCGCGATTGGGCCGTGGCGACCAAGCGCCTGGAAGGCAAAAATGGCAGAGTCGAGAAACTGATCGCAGCGCGGGTCGAGTGGAAAGACGGCAAAATGCAGGAAGTGCCGAATTCCGAGTTCGAAATGAAAGCGGATCTGGTGTTTTTAGCAATGGGCTTTGTATCGCCTGTTGCGCAAGTGTTGGAAGCGTTTGGCGTGGATAAGGATGCTCGCGGCAATGCTAAAGCGACTACCGATGGCGATGGCTGTTATAAAACCTCGGTCGATAAAGTGTTCGCTGCCGGTGACATGCGTCGCGGACAATCGTTGGTGGTGTGGGCGATCCGTGAAGGTCGTCAGTGCGCCCGCGCAGTCGATGAGTTTTTGATGGGTGCTTCGGTATTGCCGCGTTAATTAAAAGGTCGCACATATTTGGCTGAGCAATTTTCGTTGTATAAATTGCAGCGATAGATGTGAAGTCGGATGTTGTTAGAAAAGCAGTTTCGTATTTTATGCGAAGCTGCTTTTTGTTTACTTAACAAAGATTTACAAAAATTAAGTCAAAGCCTTTTTACATCTTAAAATGACTTTTATCGTCAATTTTTGGCGTTTTTTTTTTCATTTTCTGATGCTAAAAAGGGTTTCTGATCGATCGTATCGGCCTTCTTTTGAGCGCCTGAGGTTTTTGAAGTAGTCCTCTATTCGTTGCTCTCATGTGACAGCTTATGCGGCTAATGCGAGAAGAATTGTTGCAAGTGCACTACAATGTCGCCTTTGATCTATTCGGTGGACTTTGTGGGTAATATTGTCGAAATCCGTGATTTGAAATTTAGCTATGGTGCGCGGACGATTCTTTCGTCGCTCAACATGGACTTCCCACGCGGAAAAGTTATCGCGATTATGGGCGGTTCCGGGTCGGGGAAAACCACAATTTTGCGCTTGATTGGTGGCCAGTTACTGGCGCAGAGCGGAACGGTTGCGGTGGACGGCGAGGTGGTTGGCACACTAAAAACGGCAGCGTTGTATGCGATGCGCCGCAAGATGGGCATGCTGTTTCAGAACGGCGCGCTATTTACCGATTTGACGGTGTATGAGAACGTTGCTTTTCCGTTGCGTGAACATACCGATTTGCCACCTGAACTATTGAATAATTTGGTGTTGATGAAGTTGCAAGCCGTTGGTCTGCGCAATGCAGCACAACTCAAACCGTCCGAGGTTTCAGGTGGGATGGCGCGCCGTGTTGCACTGGCGCGTGCCGTCGCGCTGGACCCCGCGCTGGTGATGTATGACGAACCATTTGCGGGTCTGGATCCGATCTCAATGCGCGTCACTGCCAATTTAATTCGTAAATTAAATGATGCGCTGGGATCGACCTCAATCGTGGTGTCGCATGATGTAGACGAGTCGTTTGCGATTGCGGATTACGTTTATTTCCTATCGCAGGGTGAGATTGTGGCGCACGGTACGCCTGCCGAAATGCGGGTATCGAGCGACCCTTACGTCAAGCAATTCGTCCATGCAGAAGCCGATGGGCCTGTGCCTTTCCATTATCCGGGTAAGTCGTTCGCGGCCGATCTGGGGCTTGATCCCGGTGTAAAGGCACGACCATGATAGCGAGATTTTTTGGTTCGATCGGTCAGAGTGTGCGTGACACTATTAGCGGCATTGGCAGGACAACAAGAACTTTTTTTGCGATTTTAGGCGCATCGGGCGGCTTGATAAAGCGGCCGCGTTTAATTACCGACCAAATTCATTTCATCGGTAATTATTCGATGATCATCATTGGTGTGTCTGGCCTGTTTGTCGGTTTCGTGTTGGGTTTGCAGGGTTATTACACACTGAACAAATATGGCTCGGAACAAGCCTTGGGTTTGCTGGTCGCATTGTCGTTGGTGCGCGAGCTGGGTCCGGTCGTGACGGCGTTGTTGTTTGCCGGGCGCGCAGGTACTTCGCTGACCGCCGAGATCGGATTGATGAAGGCTGGGGAACAATTGGCAGCGATGGAAATGATGGCGGTTGATCCGCTGCAGCGCGTCATTGCGCCGCGTTTCTGGGCCGGTATTATTGCTATGCCATTGCTGGCCGCTGTATTCAGTGCGCTAGGTATTCTGGGTGGTTATGTCGTGGGCGTGCAGTTAATTGGTGTGGATGAAGGCGCGTTCTGGTCGCAAATGCAGGCAGGTGTCGACTTTTGGCAGGATATTGCTAACGGTGTCCTGAAAAGTATTGTGTTCGGTATCGCGGTCACCTTCGTAGCGCTGTATCAGGGCTATGAGGCCAAACCAACGCCGGAAGGTGTGGCGCGGGCGACGACGCGTACCGTTGTAATCGCTTCGCTTTCGGTACTGGCGCTAGACTTCTTGTTAACGGCGCTGATGTTTAATTAAACGTCATTCCAGGTGCAGTCTTGTTATTTGATTGACTGGCAACACATTCGGTGAAGACTGAGGCTTTTTATTCTTGCCTATGGCAGTATGTCGAGGCGTGATAGATGTTTCAAGATGCTTCGCTTTGCATTTTTAAGGTGAACAATATGCAACAAAAATCTGTAGATGTATGGGTAGGCTTATTTGTAGTGCTCGGCGCACTTGCGCTCGTATTTCTGGCGTTTAAGGCCGGTAATTTGGGCGGAGCATCGTTTCAGGGCGTTTATCCCATCATTACCAAGTTTGATAACATCGGCGGCCTGAAGCCCCGCGCACCAGTGAAAAGTGCTGGCGTAGTGGTCGGCCGGGTCGGCGCAATTAATTTCGATGACAAGAATTTTCAGGCGGTCGTGACGTTGAATATGGACGATCGTTATAAATTCCCTAAAGATAGCTCAGCCAAGATTTTGACCGCGGGGTTATTGGGCGAACAATATATCGGTTTGGAAGCGGGCGGCGATGACAAATATTTGGTCGCTGGTGAAAGTATTAAAATGACACAATCTGCCATCGTGCTGGAGAATCTGATCAGTCAGCTTATCTATAGTAAGGCGGCGGACGGAAAGGATAGTTCACAATGATTACAACCACGCGCATTAGCGCCTTAGCACTAGTCGCGGCATTGAGTGGTTGCGCGACCACTGGTGGCGCCAGCAATCCGCAAGATCCGCTGGAGGGTTTTAATCGTGCGGTTTTTACGTTTAATGACAAACTCGATCAAGTTGCGTTAAAACCGGTTGCGACGGCGTATAGAGACTGGCTGCCCTCTTTCGTGCAGACCGGCATAAATAACTTTTTTGGTAATCTGGGCGATGTCTGGAGCGCGGTTAACGGCTATTTACAAGGCAGTGGTGTAGACGGTACGACGGCAGTGATGCGCGTGGCTGTTAATACAACTTTCGGCCTTGGCGGTTTGCTCGATGTCAGCTCGGCAGCGGGATTGCAAAAAAAGAACAAGGATTTTGGTCAAACGCTGGGCAAGTGGGGTGTTAGTCCCGGTCCTTACGTTGTGTTGCCGTTGTTTGGTCCATCAAATGTGCGTGATACAGCGGCGTTTCCGGTGGATCTTTACGGCGATGTCTGGACTTACAAATATCCTGTGCGTTGGCGTAATACAGGTACAGTCGTACGCCTGATCGACAAGCGTGCTAACTTGCTGGATGCAGGGACATTGCTTGAGGAGGCCGCGCTGGATAAATATGAATTTGTGCGTGACGCCTACACGCAGCGCCGTCAAAGTCAGATTGATGGACCTGGCAAAGACGATGATCCTAAAGCGGACGACGGCGCTTCTAAATAGGACGACTAACGCGGTTTTGCCGCGTTACTTTTTTGCGAACAGCACGCGGGCGGAACAAGTTAAGGAATCTGGCGTCATAGTTGACGTTACTCTTTCGGATGTGATTCACATTCCGTCCATTATCAACATTGCGTAGAGTTATTAAAATATGAAGACTTTTAAAAAATATATTGCCATTGCTTTGACTTTCGGTGCACTGGCACTAACCGGTACTGCCTTTGCACAAGAAGCGCCTGACGCACTAGTGAAGCGGATTAGCCAGGACGTCATCGATACTGCTAAAGCTGACAAGAGCATTCAGGGCGGAAATCAGCAACGCATTCTGTCGCTGGTCGAAGAAAAAATTATTCCTTACGTGGATTTTGAGCGTATGACGTCGCTGGCAGCTGGTCGTTATTGGCGCGATGCCACGCCAGATCAGAAGAAACAGCTGACTGAGCAATTCCGCAGCCTGCTGGTGTTCACGTATTCAGGTGCGTTGGCACAAGTCCGGGATCAGAAAATTGACTTTAAACCGATGCGTGGCAATGCTACCGATGGCGACGTAGAAGTCCGTTCGCAAGTGATCCAGCCGCGTGGCGAGCCGATTCAGCTCAACTACCGTATGGAAAAGAATGCAAATAGCTGGAAAATTTACGATGTCAACGTATTGGGTGCCTGGCTCGTTGAGTCATATAAGGGTACATTTGCGTCAGAAATCGGCCGCTCGGGTATTGATGGCCTGATTAAGGTCTTATCTGACAAGAACAAATCGCGTGCTGCTAAGGGCGGTAAGTAATTGATAGCTGCTTAATTGCGCAGTGTTGTTTGTTAAGCATTAAACTTTATTGATCGACCACCATGTTCAGGCCAGCGCATTCTCTCACTGTCAATAACGCTAAACTCGCTTTGGAAGCGGGTTTGCGGGCGATTGCTGGCGGTGAAACCGAGATTGATTTGGGCGACGTGGTGGCGGTTGATTCTGCCGCAGTAGCAACCCTGCTTGCCTGGCAATGCGCAGCTTTAAATCAAGGACGGGCGCTGCATTTCTCCAGTTTGCCAACTAATCTTGAGAGCCTGATTGATTTATACGGCGTGGCAGAATTATTGTCTGCTGCGACTGACGCAACGCCTGTTATTTCAACTATTGGGGTGAATACTGATCCCCACCATCATTGACCGTCTGAACTTTGCCGGTATCCCCGCACTATAGTGGGGCTGAGAACCGTCGCATTTTCGCGACATTCTTCAGATTCTAATTCCAGCGCCCGTTTCTCCGTCTTCGTTTATTCCCTATCCCGGTAGTCCGGCAAGAATTCCCCTATAATCAAGGGTTTCGCGCTATGCATTTGTGTTTTTTCCACATAGCGCGCTACCCACTTTTTAAAGTACATCAGCCACTATGGCGGCCATTCAAATTACCAATGTAAAAAAACGCTACCAGTCGCTTCAGGCGCTGGATGGCGTTTCGCTTAACATCGAAGAAGGCGAATTTTTTGGCCTGTTAGGGCCTAACGGTGCAGGCAAGACCACGCTTATTTCGATCATCGCAGGATTGAATCGCGCCGATTCCGGCAGCGTCAATATCCATGGTCATGATGTCATTACCGACTTTCGCAACGCACGCAAGAAGCTTGGCGTGGTGCCACAAGAATTAGTATTCGATCCATTTTTCACCGTCCGTGAAACATTGCGTTTGCAGTCAGGTTATTTCGGACTGAAAAATAACGATAAATGGATAGACGAGGTAATGGAAAACCTCGATTTGACTAACAAGGCCGACGCCAACATGCGCACGCTGTCCGGCGGTATGAAGCGACGCGTATTAGTGGCACAGGCGCTGGTGCATAAGCCTCCCGTGATTGTGCTGGATGAGCCAACCGCTGGGGTCGATGTTGAGTTGCGCCAGACCTTGTGGAAATTTATATCTCGCCTGAACCGTGAGGGACACACAGTGGTCCTGACCACGCATTATCTCGAAGAAGCGCAAGAGCACTGCAATCGGATTGCCATGTTGAAACGCGGCAAAGTGGTTGCGCTGGATACGACTGCGGGACTGTTAAAACGCATTTCTGGATCGCAGTTACTGGTGCATTTGCTTCCCGGCGTATCACTGCCGGAAGCGTTGCGGCCATTAGTCATGCCAGCTGCCAGCAATGAGATCGTCGGGAAATTTGCCTTGCGAGTGACTGCCTATACCGAGGTAGAGCCGATTCTGGCGACCTTGCGCACTGCCGGCGTCGTAATAGACGACATGTATTTACAGCAGGCCGATTTAGAGGATGTATTTTTACAAATTATGGACGGTAAAAGCGTGGATGGCATCAACTTGAGCGATTCCAATGTCAAAGAATACAGTGTAGGCGGTGCCCGGTGATTGGATTTCAAACGCTGTTTTATAAAGAAGTATTGCGCTTTTGGAAGGTCGCAACGCAAACCGTTGGCGCGCCTATTTTGACTGCAATGCTGTATTTGTTGATTTTCGGGCATACCTTAAAGGGTCACGTTCAGGTCTATCCGGGCGTAGAGTACACCGCGTTTCTGGTGCCCGGACTGGTGATGATGAGTGTGTTGCAGAACGCGTTCGCCAATACGTCTTCGTCGCTGGCACAATCCAAAATGACGGGCAATCTGGTATTTGTATTGCTGCCGCCGTTATCGCATTGGGAATTATTTAATGCTTACGTATTGGCGTCGGTTGTGCGCGGCGTCGTGGTTGGTGGCGGTGTGCTGCTGATTACTGCATTTTTTGTTAATTTAACATTTGTCGCACCTTGGTGGATTATCATCTTTGCGGTATTGGGCGCGGCATTTCTCGGCACCATGGGCCTGATTGCCGGGATCTGGGCCGATAAGTTCGACCAATTGGCGGCGTTCCAAAATTTCCTGATCATGCCCGCGACCTTTTTGGCCGGGGTGTTTTATTCGATCCATTCATTGCCACCATTCTGGCAAGCAGTGTCCCATTTCAATCCGTTCTTTTACATGATTGATGGATTCCGTTACGGCTTTTTCGGTCAGTCGGACGTTAATCCTCTGATCAGTCTTGCTATCATTTCGGTGTTTTTGCTGGTACTGGCAACGGCTGCTGTACAGATGCTGAAGCAAGGCTATAAGTTACGACATTGACCAGGAAAATTAAGTTACAACATTAAGCTATAGCATCCCGTTACGCTAAGCTTAGTCACACATTTTATGTAGTTTTAAATCAAGCAGGTATTCACTATGTTTCCTACACCCGAACTCGTCAAAAGTTACATCGCCGCCGGTCTAGCCTGTTCGCATCTCGAAGTCGATGGCGACGGCCAGCATTTCACTGCAGTGATCGTGTCGGATGCTTTTTCTGGACAACGGCTGATTCAGCGCCATCAAATTGTCTATGCCGCACTAGGCGACCGGATGCGCGAAGAAATCCATGCGCTGTCGATGAAGACCCTGACACCTGAAGAGTTTCAACAAAGAGCTAAGTAAGCTCTGATCAAAGTTAAGAAGACGAACTATGGATAAATTATTAATTCAAGGCGGTAACCGCCTGTCGGGTGAAATTACTATTTCTGGCGCCAAGAATGCCGCGCTGCCGATTTTGTGTGCAGGTCTGTTGACTTCAGATCAACTGGATCTGAGCAACGTGCCGAATTTGCACGATGTCTCGACTATGCTCAAGCTGTTGCGTCAGATCGGATTAAAAGCAAAGCAAGAAGATCATTCTGTGATCTTGCAGGGTGACGCGATTACCAGTTTGGAAGCACCGTATGAAATGGTGAAAACCATGCGGGCATCGATTCTGGTATTGGGACCTTTGCTGGCCCGTTTCGGCGAAGCGAAAGTATCGTTGCCGGGCGGTTGCGCGATTGGTTCGCGGCCTGTTGATCAGCACATCAAAGGTCTGCAAGCGATGGGCGCCGAGATCAATATCGAAGCCGGTTACATCCATGCCAAGGCTAAAAAGCTAAAGGGTGCGCATGTTGTTACCGACATGATTACCGTGACCGGCACCGAGAATTTGCTGATGGCGGCGACGCTGGCGGATGGCGAAACGATACTCGAAAATGCGGCGCGTGAACCTGAAGTGACCGACCTTGCCAATTTGCTGGTGGCGATGGGTGCGCGAATTGAAGGCATCGGCACCGATCGCCTGGTAATTCAAGGCGTTGAAAAGTTGCACGGTGCATCGCATTCTGTCATCGCCGATCGTATCGAAACCGGCACATTTTTGTGTGCCGTTGCTGCCACTGGCGGCGATGTGTTGCTGAAAAATACCCGGACTCACACCTTGGATGTAGCGCTCGACAAATTGCGCGAAGCGGGTGTGATTTTGACATCGGGCGACGATTGGATTCGTGTGCAGATGGCGGCGCGTCCTAAGGCAGTGAGTTTTCGAACCACCGAATATCCGGGATTCCCGACAGACATGCAGGCGCAATTCATGGCGATGAATTTGATTGCCGATGGTGCTAGTCGTGTGACCGAAACAATTTTTGAAAATCGTTTCATGCACGTGCAAGAGATGAATCGTCTCGGCGCAGCGATTGATATTCAGGGCAATACCGCCATTATCAAAGGCGTTGATAAGCTATACGGCGCGCCCGTGATGGCGACCGATTTGCGTGCATCCGCATCGCTGGTGATTGCCGGTTTGGTGGCGGAGGGCGAAACTTTGATTGAACGGATTTACCATCTGGATCGTGGTTACGATCAAATGGAGCGTAAATTGTCGGCAGTAGGTGCCAAGATTGAACGCGTAAAGTAAGCATCCATGTCACCCGACCTGTCATTGGTTATTCGGATAGCCCGATAAGCAATGACTGGGACTGAAAGAAGCAAATGAGTCAAAAATTAACCCTGGCATTGTCCAAGGGACGCATCTTTGAAGAGACGTTGCCATTGCTTGCCGCAGCGGGCATCGTCGTGACCGAAAATCCGGAAACCTCGCGCAAGCTGATCTTGCCGACCAACGATCCGCTGGTCAACGTCATCATCGTTCGCGCCTCGGATGTGCCGACTTATGTCCAGTACGGCGCTGCCGATTTCGGTGTGGCCGGTAAAGATGTATTGCTTGAGCATGGTGGTGAAGGCTTGTACCAGCCGATCGATTTAAATATCGCCAAGTGCCGCATGTCAGTGGCAGTATCGGATGGTTTCGATTACGCGAACGCGGTGCGTCAAGGCGCACGCTTACGTGTTGCCACCAAATATTTGCTGACCGCCCGCGAACATTTTGCGGCAAAAGGCGTGCACGTTGATCTGATCAAATTGTACGGCTCGATGGAATTGGCACCGCTGGTCGGTTTGGCGGATGCGATTGTCGATCTGGTCAGCACCGGCAGCACCTTGCGTGCAAACCATTTGGTTGAAGTTGAGCATATTATGGATATCTCATCACGTCTGGTCGTCAATCAGGCCGCGTTGAAATTAAAACACGCGCAGCTTCAGCCGATTTTGGAAGCGATTGAGAAAGCGTCCAACAGGACTAATTAAGCCAACCAAGCGAATATCCCGAGTAAGTTAGACACGATCATGACCATAAAAATCAGAAAACTGAATGCGACTGACGCCGATTTTCAGGCGCAACTGTCGGCGGTGCTGGCGTTCGATGCAAGTGAAGACGATGCCATCGACCATGCGGTAGCGCAGATTTTGGCAGATGTGAAGATTCGTGGCGATGCTGCGGTGCTGGCGTATACCAATCAGTTTGACCGGCTTGATGCTGACAGTATGCTGGCGCTAGAAATTGGACAAGATGAGTTGCAAGCGGCATTAATGCAATTGACCCCGGTTCGCCGCGAGGCGTTGCAAGCTGCTGCCGACCGGGTGCGCGCTTATCACGAACGTCAGAAGCAAGAGTGCGGATCGGATGGCTTTAGCTATACCGAAGCTGATGGCACGGTGCTCGGTCAAAAAGTCACACCGCTGGATCGCGTTGGTATTTATGTGCCGGGCGGCAAGGCTGCGTATCCATCGTCGGTGCTGATGAATGCGATTCCGGCCAAGGTTGCTGGCGTGCAGGAAATCATCATGGTGGTCCCAACCCCGGATGGTGTTAAAAATCCATTGGTATTGGCTGCTGCTGCCATTGCCGGTGTTGATCGCGTATTTACCATTGGCGGCGCCCAGGCAGTTGGCGCGCTGGCTTATGGCACAGCAACTATTCCACAAGTCGATAAAATTGTCGGCCCGGGTAACGCCTATGTCGCAGCAGCTAAACGACGCGTCTTTGGCACCGTCGGCATTGACATGATCGCCGGACCTTCCGAAATTTTAGTGATTTGCGATGGAACAACCGATCCTGACTGGATTGCGATGGATCTGTTTTCGCAAGCCGAGCATGATGAGTTGGCCCAGTCGATTTTGTTGTGTCCCGATCCGGCCTATATCGACAAGGTTGAAGCTAGCATTAATCGTCAATTGGCGGACATGCCGCGCCACGAAATCATTCGCGCCTCGCTAACAAACCGTGGTGCATTAATCAGTGTGCGCGACATGGAGCACGCTTGCGAGATTGCCAATCTGATCGCTGCCGAACATTTGGAAATCTCCGCAGCCGATCCTGAGCATTGGGCGCAGCAGGTTCGCCATGCCGGTGCGATGTTTCTGGGACGCTTTTCTTCAGAGTCGCTGGGCGATTATTGTGCTGGTCCAAATCACGTATTGCCGACTTCGCGTACTGCACGTTTTTCATCGCCGCTGGGCGTGTACGATTTTCAAAAGCGCTCAAGCATGATTAATATCAGTGAAGCCGGCGCCCAGACTTTAGGCAAAATTGCTGCCGAACTCGCGCTTGGTGAAGGTTTACAGGCGCATGCGCGCTCTGCTGAGTATCGTCTTAAAGACGGCACCAAATGACCGCGCTGGGTCGTTGATATGCTGAGTTGGCAAAATAAGATTTTTGGTGAAGACGCGATACAAGGCATGGCGCGGATTCCGGACGGCTCGGTAGATTTGTTGCTGGCCGATCCGCCTTACGGACTGGGCAAGGATTACGGCAACGATTCCGATAAATTGGACACTGCTGCCTATCTGCGCTGGACGGAAGAGTGGATCGATGCGGCGCTGCCGAAATTAAAGCCAAACGGCAGTCTTTACATCTTTCTGACCTGGCGTTACTCACCAGAAATATTTGTCATGTTAAAGCAGCGCATGACGATGCTTAACGAGATTATCTGGGATCGTCGTGTGCCCTCCATGGGCGGCGGCACCAGGCGTTATTCGTCGGTCCATGACACGATAGGTTTTTTTGCCCGGGCCAAGGATCATTATTTCGATCTCGATGCGATTCGGATTCCTTATGATGTTGAGACTAAAAAAGCCCGTTCACGCTCTATCTTTGTCGGTGCCAAATGGCTGGAATTAGGCTATAACCCCAAAGACGTCTGGAGCGTATCGCGCTTACATCGTGAGCATCGCGAACGTGCGGACCATCCTACTCAGAAGCCGTTGGAAATTGTCGAGCGCATGATCAAGGCGTCTTGCCCTCCAGGCGGCGTCGTGCTGGATCCGTTCATGGGCAGCGGTACAACGGCGGTGGCGGCGCAGCGCTGCGGGCGCAACTTTGTAGGATTTGAATTGAATCCTGAATATTGTGCTTTGATAGAGCGGCGTCTGGCGCATAGCGATAGCCAAAAGTCGGATGAATCCGTGCCGGTCTGAGTTTCTTGTCGGAAATAGCGAATAGGCTATAGCATGACTAAAAATGGTCTTTTGGGATAATCTGCCGTCAGGTGAATCTTGCATCAAAATCCCGGTAAAATGGGGCGGTATTCTGGTTAGGCGCTCCTCCGCTAAGGATGGCCTTAGAAAAGCAACAGAAATCAAAGAATTATCCGTATTACCCACTCTCGACGCCCTATAAAAGGGTTTTTTATCGTCACTTTGGTCTCAATCTGAACATGTCTACCCCCCGTACAGCAGCGATTACCCGCAACACTAATGAGACGCAAATTCGCGTCGCCATCAATATTGACGGTACCGGTCAGAAAAAACTGAATACCGGCGTACCTTTTCTGGACCATATGCTGGATCAGATTGTGCGTCATGGCCTGATCGATATTGAGGTCGAGGCAGTCGGCGATTTGCATATTGATGCGCATCATACGGTGGAAGATGTGGGCATTACGCTTGGACAAGCTTTTGCGCAAGCGATAGGCGACAAAAAAGGGATACGTCGTTACGGTCACGCGTATGTGCCGCTGGATGAGGCTTTGTCGCGGGTGGTCATCGACTTTTCAGGTCGTCCTGAACTCGAATTCCATGTACCTTTTAAACGCGCCATGATCGGCGCGTTCGACGTTGATCTGACGCACGAATTTTTTCAGGGCTTCGTGAATCACGCACTGGTTTCGTTGCACATCGATAACTTACGCGGCGAAAATGCGCACCATCAGTGCGAAACCGTATTCAAGGCTTTCGGTCGGGCATTACGCATGGCTGTTGAACTTGACCCACGTTCGCTAGGTGTGATTCCCTCGACTAAGGGTAGTCTTTAAGCGTCGTTATTCTTTGTCCGGACTGTGTTTTTTATCATGAAAAAAATTGTTGTAGTTGATTATGGCGTTGGTAATTTGCGCTCTGTAGCGCAAGCGCTGCGTCAGGTCGCACCTGAAGTCGATGTCCGCATTTCTGGTGAGGTCGCTGATATTCAGGCCGCCGACAGAATTGTCTTGCCCGGTCAGGGCGCTATGCACGATTGCATGCGCAGCTTGCGCGAATCCGGTGTGCAGGAAGCCGTGATGGAAGCAGCGCGCAGCAAGCCTTTGTTGGGTGTATGTATTGGCGAGCAAATGTTGTTTGACTGGAGTGAAGAGGGCGATACGCCAGGTTTGGGTTTGTTGCCCGGCAAAGTTGTGCGTTTTCAGCTAGACGACCAGTTGCAGGAAGACGGCTCACGCTTCAAAGTCCCGCAAATGGGCTGGAATCGGGTCCATCAAACGCTGCCACATCCGTTGTGGAAAGATGTTGCCGATGACGCCTATTTCTATTTTGTGCATAGTTATTACGCTGTTCCCAGCGATTCTACGCACACCGTTGGCGAGACACATTACGGCGCACCGTTCAGTTGCGCGGTCGCGCGTGATAATATTTTCGCTACGCAGTTCCATCCGGAGAAAAGTGCCTCCGCTGGTTTGCAGCTGTACAAGAACTTTGTTCACTGGAAACCTTGAGTGCGAGGCGACCGGTTTAGCACTTATTTGATGTTTTTGTCTTATTTTTCTAACTCTCCTTTTATACCGTAGCCATGCTGCTGATACCTGCCATCGACCTGAAAGACGGTCACTGTGTTCGCCTTAAACAAGGCGATATGAACCAAGCCACTGTGTTTTCCGATGATCCAGGCAAAATGGCGCTGCATTGGCTGGAGCAGGGCGCACGTCGCCTGCATCTGGTTGATCTCAACGGTGCTTTTGCTGGAAAGCCGAAAAACGAAGCCGCAGTGAAATCCATCATCAAGTCAGTGCGAGAATTTGCACTGGCCCATGGCATCGACGAAATTCCGGTGCAACTGGGCGGTGGGATTCGCGATCTGGATACCATTGAGCGTTATCTCGATGACGGCCTGAGCTATATCATTATCGGTACAGCCGCCGTCAAGAATCCGGGCTTTTTGCACGATGCGTGCAGCGCTTTTCCTGGGCAGATTATTGTCGGATTGGACGCTAAAGATGGCAAAGTGGCAACCGATGGCTGGAGCAAGTTATCTGGGCACGAAGTTATCGATCTGGCTAAAAAATTCGAAGACTACGGTTGCAACTCGATCATTTATACCGATATTGGCCGTGACGGCATGATGGGCGGCGTGAATATTGAAGCAACTGTGAAATTGGCGCAAAGCATGACTATTCCGGTGATTGCTTCGGGTGGCGTGCATGACATCAAAGATGTTGAGGCGCTGTGCGAAGTACAGGATGAAGGCATCGAAGGCGTGATTTGCGGCCGTTCGATCTATGAAGGCACGTTAGATTTGCGCAGCGCGCAAGAGCGTGCCGATGGATTGACCGACTACGATGATATTGATGAAGAATTGTTGGAGCAGCCAGACGCTGATCAACCATGACCCTTGCTAAACGCATTATCCCTTGCCTTGATGTGACCAACGGTCGCGTCGTCAAGGGCGTTAATTTTACCGAGTTGCGCGATGCTGGCGATCCGGTTGAAATTGCGCGTCGCTATGATGAACAGGGTGCGGATGAGATTACTTTCCTCGACATTACTGCCTCTTCCGACAATCGCGATCTGATTCTCGACATCATCGAAGCGGTAGCGTCGCAGGTATTTATTCCATTGACGGTCGGTGGTGGCGTGCGCGTGGTTTCCGATGTACGGCGGTTATTGAATGCTGGCGCTGATAAGGTCAGCATTAACACTTCGGCCGTGACCAATCCGCAATTAGTCGCGGATGCGGCTAGCAAGTACGGTTCGCAATGCATCGTGGTCGCAATCGACGCCAAGCAGACAGCGCCGGGAAAGTGGGAAGTATTTACCCATGGCGGCCGTCAGGCGACTGGATTGGATGCCATTGAATGGGCGCAAAAGATGGAGCTGCTAGGCGCAGGTGAAATCCTGCTGACCAGCATGGATCGCGATGGCACTAAAGTTGGTTTCGATCTGGCGCTGACTAGCGCTGTTTCGAACGCGGTTAGAATTCCAGTGATTGCTTCTGGTGGCGTGGGTGGTTTGCAAGATCTGGCTGATGGTATCAAAATTGGTCGTGCCGACGCCGTTTTGGCGGCGAGTATTTTTCATTATGGGCAACATACGGTGCAAGAAGCGAAACGATTTATGGCTGCACAACAGATTCCGATGAGGCTGGCATGAGTGTGAGCTGGTTAAATAAGGTCAAATGGGACGAGTACGGTCTGGTGCCGGTGATCGCCCAGGAAGTCGGCTCTGGCGATGTGTTGATGTTCGCCTGGATGAATCGTGATGCGCTGGCTAAAACCGTGGCGCTGGGTGAGGCGGTGTATTGGAGCCGTTCACGCAAAAAGCTATGGCACAAAGGCGAAGAATCCGGCCACGTTCAAAAAGTACACGAAATACGGTTGGATTGCGATGAAGACGTCGTGCTGTTGAAAGTCGAGCAAGCTGGCGCCATCGCTTGTCATACGGGGCGCCATTCCTGCTTTTTCCAAAAGTTTGAGGGATCGGAAAAAAGCGGTGCCTGGAATGCGGTTGAGCCGGTGCTGAAAAATCCTGAGACCATCTACAAATGAACAATGAGTCCGCATTATGAGTGAAACATTACGGCGGCTGGCCGAAGTCATTGAGTCGCGCAAGCTGGTAAATGGCGGCGATCCTGAAAAATCGTATGTCGCGCGTTTGTTTTCGAAGGGCGACGATGCCATTTTGAAAAAAATTGGTGAAGAAGCTACAGAAACGGTGATGGCGGCCAAGGATGCGCGCGTTGATGGCGATAAATCGCATGTTCTGTATGAATGTGCGGATCTCTGGTTTCATTCGATGATTATGTTGGCGCAGTTCGATTTGACGCCGCAGGATGTGCTTGATGAGCTGGCGCGCCGCGAGGGATTGTCGGGGATCGAAGAGAAGGCTAACCGCAAACTCACCACGCGTGAGGCGGAAGAAGCAAAAACCTCGGCAAAAATTGATGGCATCAAAACCTGAGTTTCCGCGTGTCGTCAGCAGCAATCGGCGATGTGGGCAAAATCGCTTTTAATCGGGATATGCAACTTGAACGACCGGCATTGCCTGATTGTTTTTGCCATATTCGCAAACCTCTGCATAACGATTTTGGATCAATTTATACCCTTTGACAGGTGGAGATAATTTGGATAACTGTATTTTTTGCAAGATCGCTGCTAAACAGATTCCAGTCAAGTTCATCTATGAAGATGACGACGTGGTGGCGTTTCCTGACCATAATCCGGCAGCACCGGTCCATTTTTTGATTATTCCAAAGCAACATATTGCTACGCTGGCAGATTGTAGCGAGCAGAATGCGGCTTTGCTGGGTAAAATGATGCTCCTCGTGCCACGATTGGCGCAAGAGCAGGGTTGCGGTTATCAGGTTGACGCCGATGGCCAGGCTGGCGGTGGTTTTAAGACTTTGATTAACACCGGTCCCAACGGCGGCCAAGAGGTATATCATTTACATCTGCACGTAATCGGTGGCCCGCGCCCTTGGAAAGGGCAGCATTGATTCACATACGGTGCAAAGAATGATGCAAGGAAAATGTAATTGCGGGATACGGTAAGACTATAAATTAAATGCACAGCAAAACCAGAACATCGCTTTGGTTGTGTTGTGATTAGATTCCGGACATATGCGTCCGGCAAGGAGAAAATATGGGTTCGTTCAGTATTTGGCACTGGTTAATCGTGCTGGTAATCGTCATGTTGGTATTCGGGACCAAGAAAATTGGCAATATGGGCTCTGATCTGGGCAAGGCCGTTAAAGGTTTTAAAGACGGCGTAAAAGGCGAAGAAGAGAAAGCAGCGGATGCAACACAAGCTCCGAAGCCGACCATTGACGTCGCAGCCAAAGAACAGGATAAAACCGGTTTCTGAGTTAACGTCATCAGCGCGGCTTTATTGTTGCCGTGCGTGACTTAACGATTGCCGTAACTACCTCATGATTGATATTGGCCTTACGAAACTTGCCGTAATTGGTGTTGTGGCACTGGTTGTCATTGGACCGGAAAAATTGCCGACCGTAGCCCGCATGGCGGGCTCGTTGTTTGGTCGTGCGCAACGTTATATCAATGAGGTCAAATCCGAAGTCAGTCGTGAGATTGAAATCGAAGAACTGCGCAAGATGCAGAAAGACGTGCAGGAAGCAGCCAGCGGTTTTGAAAGTAGTGTTACCCAGACTATTGCAGATACCCGGGATTCGCTGCATTCGGCCTGGGACGATACGCCGTCCGCGACTTACGTAAGGACCGGGACCACAGAGCAGCTGGCGATCAAGGCCAAAAATTTTCGTAAGAAAAAACTCGCCAAAAACAGCGCCGTTCCCGGTTGGTACAAAAATCAGAGTGGTCGCAGAGTGCGCGTGATATCGGGCGCAGCACGGGTTTCCAAATATCGTCCCGCCAGCACACCTAAAAATTCCGGTTCGTTTTACGCATGAAGCGGCTCTTATGCAACGGCGCCGTGGGCGCCAACCTTTCGCGCTTGTCCCCACTGCGCCAGCAGGCTAGTCTGCAAAAAAATGCCTTAGCCATTCATGACTGAAGAACAAAAAACCAGCCCTGTCGAGGAAACCTTTATCTCGCATCTGATAGAGCTGCGCAACCGCATCATGAAAGCGTCGATCGCTATTATTGTGGTGTTTTTGTGCCTGATGCCATTTGCCGCGAATATCTACGATTTTTTAGCCGCACCGATGATTGCTGCGCTTCCTACGGGCAGCAAAATGATCGCAACCGGCGTGATTACGCCGTTTTTAATTCCCGTTAAAGTCACACTGCTAGTGGCCTTTGTCATTGCCTTGCCGTGGGTGCTGTATCAATTGTGGGCATTCATTGCACCGGGTTTATATGCGCATGAAAAGAAACTGATTGCGCCGTTGGTGATCTCGTCATCGCTGTTATTTATCACCGGGGTTGCCTTCTGTTATTTCCTGGTGTTTAAGGTGATTTTTCATTTCATCAATAACTTTGCGCCAAAATCCATCTCGGTCGCGCCGGATATCGACAGCTACTTTGATTTTGTGATGACGATGTTCATCGCTTTCGGTATGACTTTTGAGGTGCCGATTGTCGTGATTGTGCTGGTTCGGATGGGCTTGGTATCATTGGAAAAACTCAAGGCGATTCGCCCTTATGTGATTGTCGGTGCATTTGTTATCGCAGCGGTTGTCACTCCACCAGATATCATGAGTCAGCTATTGCTAGCCGTTCCTCTGTGCGTTTTATACGAGGTCGGCCTGCTGGTGGCGCCGTTGTTCGTCAAGGCGACGCAAGCGCCGAAGGATGCAGAAGAAACGATTTGAATGCTGTAAAAGAAAAATGGCTTAGCGAACGATAGTTCGCTAAGCCATTTCTTTTTATTGCCCATGTTCCACCCACCACGGCGCTGGGTCAGTGGTCTGTATAGCTCAGATTTCCTCTTCAATCGGCGTATTGATTTGTCGCAGCCAATTTACCAGCGGATAAGCATCTTTGAAGCTGGCAACCAATTCCTGCTCCAACGCATCTCCCAGCATTTTCTTCAGCGGCTGTTCCTTGCGCACAAGATAACTTTTGAGTCTGATGTAGTCGATATACGGTGTATCGGCATCAAAGCCTTTGGGTGGACGCACCAATTGTTCGCCGGTTTCCAGGCCGTCATAACTTGCCAGAAGTTTTTTATTTTTTAGCAGTTTGCCAAAGCCAGTGCTATCGGTGGCGATTTGTTGACGGATGGCACGCAAGCGATCTGCTGGCGGAATATATTCGCCCGCGGCGATACGCAGCATGCCCTCGGAATTGACGTGGAAGTAATACATCGGGCCACCGCCTTGACTGGGCCGTTTCAGGCCACTGGCGGTTATTGCCGCAGAAAAGGTGGTTTTGTAAGGATTTTTATCGTGCGAAAAGCGCATGTCGCGATTGATTCTAAACAGCGCTTTTTTGGGATTGCAGGCAGCAACCGCAGGATCGAAACGCGTAATTTCACCGATCAGACGAACTACTAATTCCAAAAATTCGATGCGCAAAATGTCGTAACGCGGTTTGTTCATGACAAACCACGCACGGTTATTATTTTCAGATAGTTCTGCTAAATATTGCTTCAAGTCATGCACGTGCATTGATTTTCTTTCTATCCAACTTTTTCTAAATCTGCCGCGCTATGCGGACAATCATCATCCTTAAATAAAGGAGGATTGCCGCACGGCTGTACGCCTAAACCTAGGTCTTCCACCCCGATCAGGTCGGGTGAGCAATGACCATCGATGCGATGGCTGGCGAAAAGGAATTATTCCTGTTCCTGGTGTTTTACCAAAGGGCGCTTGCCGATAGTTAAATCGATGGACAACTGTTTTGTCTTGCGTATGACGACCATTTTCACCTTACTGCCGGGTGCAAATTTCGCCACCAGATTGAGCAAGCTGGTCGTGTCGGCAACGTTAGTATCATTGATCGCCACCAGAATATCGCCGGGCTTCAGACCTGCTCTATCAGCTGGGCCATTTTTCAGTACGCCAGCAATAATCGCACCAGTCTTTTGTTTCAGACCAAAGCTCTCTGCCAGTTCCGGCGTAATGTCTTGCGGCTCAACGCCGATATAGCCACGTACCACGCTGCCAGTGTTGATGATCGATTCCATCACTGTTTTAGCAGTGGAAACCGGAATCGCAAAACCAATCCCCAGCGAACCGCCGGTGCGTGAGTAAATCGCAGTGTTGATACCGAGCAGATTGCCGTTCGTGTCGACCAGTGCACCGCCTGAATTGCCCGGATTGATGGCCGCGTCGGTTTGAATAAAGTCCTCAAATGCATTGATGCCAAGATGGCTGCGGCCTAGGGCAGAAATAATCCCCATGGTGACAGTCTGTCCTACGCCAAAAGGATTGCCTATCGCCAATACCACATCGCCGACGCTAGCCTGATCGATACGGCCAAGCGTAATTGCCGGTAAGTTTGGCAGATCGATCTTGATGACGGCCAGATCGGTGTCAGGATCGGCACCGACTACTTTAGCGGAAGCTTTGCGGCCATCGGCCAGTGCGACTTCAATTTCATCGGCGGCTTCGACCACGTGATTATTGGTCAGGATGTAGCCTTGCGAACTGACAATCACACCGGAGCCAAGACTGGATTGTTTTTCTTCCGGCTCGTCCGAGCGATCGCCAAAATATTTCTTGAACAAGGGGTCCTGCATGAACGGATTCGTGGACGGCTTGGCTTCCTTGCTGGTAAAGATATTCACCACCGACGGCATAGCCCGTTTCGAGGCCGCGCGATACGAGTCCTGAATGATCGTGCCGGGAGGGGCCTCTTGTAATGGGACTTTGGATGTGGCGATGTGCAGTCGCGTATTGCCGACTAACGCGCCGTTAACCCACTCGGGTTTCAGGGTCGTTACAATGAACCAAATCGCTAAACCGATCGTTACGGTTTGCGCAAACAGTAGCCAGAAACGTCGCATATAAAGGTAAGAAAATGAATCAAAAGTTGGTGGGGAAAGAGACCGGAAATAATGGCGCTAATAACGCAAACTCAGTCAGCCGGGTGCAGCTCGCAAATTATTTAGCGGACATGCTAAATATTACACAATACCGTGATTATTGCCCAAACGGCTTGCAGGTGGAAGGGCGCAGTGAAATCTCTTCCTTGGTTACTGGGGTTACGGCTAGTCAGGCTTTGCTTGAAGCTGCTGTTGACGCGGGAGCAGATGCCATCCTCGTGCATCACGGCTATTTCTGGAAAGGTGAGGATGCCCGCGTGATAGGTCTCAAACACAATAGACTGAAATTGCTTTTGACGCACGACATTAATCTATTTGCCTATCATTTGCCGCTAGATGGCCATGCTGAGTTGGGTAACAACGCGCAATTGGCGCAGGAACTTGGGTTGATTCCGCACGGTCGTTTCGGCGACGATGGTCTGGGCTGGCTGGGCAGTATCGCCGATCCGGCCGTGAAAACGGTTGGTGCATGGGCGCAATTGATTGAACGCAAATTGCAGCGTAAGCCGACGCTGATCGGCGACCCGGATCAGCCACTGGGACAGATTGCGTGGTGCACAGGTGCCGCACAGAATTTTTTGGGCGAAGCAATTGCGGCGGGTGCCAGCGTTTATCTTAGCGGCGAAATTTCGGAGCCGACCGTGCATCTGGCGCGTGAATCGGGCGTCGCCTATTTAGCTGCCGGGCACCATGCAACCGAACGTTACGGCGTGCAAGCGCTGGGCCGTCATCTGGCTGAGCAGTTCGGCTTGCAGCATCGGTTTATTGATATCGATAACCCTGTTTAAGCCTAAAAAGGAGGAATAAATCGCCATGTCAAATTCTGTAGATAGCGTACGCATCGATAAATGGCTATGGGCGGCGCGCTTTTTTAAAACTCGTTCACTGGCGACCGACGCGGTCAGTACGGGCAAAGTGAGCCTTAATGGCGAGCGGGTTAAACCTGCGCACAATCTCAAAGTCGGCGATAAGTTGGCGATTAACAATAGCGCCAACGAATGGGAGATCGTCGTCCAGCGCCTTGCCGATGTGCGCGGCTCGGCCATCATTGCGCAGACGCTCTATCTGGAAACCGAAGCAAGTATCAGCAAACGCACCGTGATTGCAGAGGATAGAAAATACTTCCATGAACCGACTATGCTGATAAAAGGACGGCCGACCAAGCGCGATCGCCGCTTACTGGATAAAAATCAATCGTAAAGGAAGCTTGGTCGATACTCACAACGCCCGGAAAAAATTGACCAGTTCGGGCACATCCGAATACGCCACATTGAAGCGAAACCATACTTGCTCAGGCGGCGTCATGTGAAAGAAATCGCCGGGTGCCAGCCAAATTCCTTTTTGCCGTGCAAGATCGGCAATATCGCGAGCAGATAAGTTTTGGCGCTTGGCGCTGGTGCCGCCGCTCTGATCAAATTTTGCCCACGAAAACATACCGCCGCGTGGCGTTGCAAAGGGGGTTAATCCCGCCTCGATCAGCCGCGCATTGACACGCGCCTGGGCATTTAATAGCGACGCCGACAGGTTATCGACGTGACGACGATGATGGCCTTCTGTGAGCACGCTATGCACCAGACGCTCGGTAATTTCAGAGTTGGTCAGCGTCAACACCATTTTGGTATGGACCAATTGCCGCGCCAATTCGCGCTGACAAGCGATGTAACCAAGGCGTAGCGATGGCGCGACCGTTTTCGAAAAACTGCCGACATAGATCACCCGTTGCAAACCATCTAACGCGGCCAGCATGGGATCGTTAGGCTGTCCCAGTTCTCGGAAAATATCGTCTTCAACTACCCAAAAGCCATGTCTTTCCGCCGCCTGTAACACCCGCATTGCGCATGCTGGCGTATAGGAAGTACCGGTGGGATTGTGCAATACGCTAGTGGTGAAATACAAAATCGGTTTATGGATGCGTGCAAGGTTTTCTAACGTTTCTGCATCAATCCCGCTGGGGGTGCGCGGGATGCCGATAACGTTGACATCAGCCATCCGCAGCATCGCAATCAGATTGCAGTAACCCGGATCGTCGACGAACACGGTATCGCCGCGCTTGACCATGGTTCGGATAATCAAATCTAGCGCCTGCGTGGCCCCATGCGTGGTCAGGATGTGATCGACCGGCACGTCGAGCGACCAATGGGTCAGAAACTGGCTAATAGTCTGTCGTAGCGGCACGTAGCCGTAAGGGTGGCCATAGCCGACCTGTTGCGCGCCGGGAGCGCGAATGATGCGGCGCTCAGCCTGATGCAAGCCTTCATCATTCAGCCATTTTCCGGGCAGCCAGCCACATCCTGCTTTAATCGGGACGCGTTCATCCGCGAACATCTCTGATAGCAACCAAGCCGAATCGATGACCGGCTCCGGTGGATTAAATACCGGAACTGGCAGCGTTGGTGAAGATTGATAGGCAATAAAGAAGCCCGCGCCGCGCCGCGCAGCCAACAGGCCTTTGGCGACTAGACGTTCATAAGCTTCAACAACGGTCGAGGTGCCGACGCCCTGATCGATGCCGAATTGGCGTACCGAGGGCAATCGTTCACCGGACCGCAGCATCCCTTGCGAAATCAATTGCGTCAGACCGGCCGAAATTTGATCGACCAAACCGTTCGGAGAAAGTCGGTCCAAAGTTAATTGAATCGGTTTGGCGCGGGCTTGCTTCATAGTTGCTCCAATGAGGGGGCGGGCGGATAGCGCGAGGCAAAAAAGTTGTCACAACGTTATTGCGACGATATTGCGATGCTATTGGAACGATATTGCAACGTTATTACTGCAATACGCAATACACAAAATGGCTGAAGTGAGCAATACAGTTTTTGAACTATAGCGAAAGTGTATCTAACAATATCCGACGTGTCTCGCAATAATGAATTCACTTGAAACAACCAACTAATCCTCACCAAAGGTGCGCGCAATGACTACTACAACCAGCCCTGCCGATCTGTCTGCTTTCTGGATGCCATTCACGGCAAATCGGGACTTTAAAGAGGCGCCGCGCCTATTGGCCTCAGCTGCCGGTATGTATTATCAGGATGTAAATGGACGTCAGATTCTGGATGGTACGGCCGGTTTGTGGTGCGTGCCGCTGGGTCATGCGCAACCAAAAATCGTCAAAGCCGTGCAGGAAATGATTGCCAAGCTGGATTTTGCGCCGACATTTCAGATGGGTCATCCGACTGCTTTTGAGCTGGCCGAGCGTCTCAAGCAATACACTAATAACCGCTTCAGCAAAGTGTTTTACACCAATTCCGGCTCTGAATCGGTCGATACTGCGCTGAAGATGGCGATTGCTTATCACCGTGCCCGTGGCGATGGCACGCGTACGCGTTTGATCGGGCGCGAACGCGGCTATCACGGCGTGGGTTTTGGCGGCATTTCGGTTGGCGGTATTTCAGGTAACCGCAAAAGTTTCGGTTCATTGCTGACCGGTGTCGATCATCTGCCGCATACGCATAATCTTGAACAAAACGCCTACACCAAAGGCGAGCCTGAATGGGGCGGCCATCTGGCTGAGGATTTAGAGCGCATCGTCGCCTTGCATGATGCATCCAACATCGCGGCCGTGATTGTTGAGCCGGTCGCTGGCTCAACCGGCGTTTTAGTCCCGCCAAAAGGCTATCTGCAAAAGTTGCGCGAAATCTGTACCAAGCACGGCATTTTGCTGATTTTTGATGAAGTTATTACCGGCTTTGGTCGCCTCACAACGCCGTTTGCTTTCGACTATTTCGATGTGGAACCGGATATGGTGACCACCGCAAAGGGTTTGACCAACGGGGTAGTACCGATGGGCGCAGTCTTTGTTAAGCAGCACATCTATGACGCCTTCATGGACGGTCCTGCGGGCATAGAGTTGTTCCACGGCTACACCTACTCCGGTCATCCGCTGGCGTGCGCTGCGGCTCTGGCATCGCTGGAGATTTTTGAAAACGATGGCGTGCTGGAAAATGCAAAAAGCGTTGCCGGATATTGGGAAGATGCGGTCCATTCGTTGCGAGGTTTACCGCACGTAGTCGATATTCGCAGCATCGGTTTAATCGCCGGAATTGAATTGGCGACGATTCCAGGTAAGCCCGGCGCACGTGCTTTCTCCGCATTCAAACAGGCGTTCGATGAAGGTATTTTAGTCCGCACGACGGGCGATATCATCGCGCTGTCACCACCGTTGGTACTGGAAAAGAAACATATCGACGAGTTGATCGGCAAGCTTGCCAGCATCCTTAAAACACTTGCCTGAGCGTTGTAAATACGCACTGCAGGATGTTGAAATCTCTAAAAAATATCATTGAATGAACGGAATAATAATGTCGCAACTCCCTATCGTTTCTCACTTTATCAACGGCCAGGTGGTCGATACGCAAAGCGGGAAATATGCCGATGTCTTTAATCCAGCGCTCGGTAAGCCAGTGGCGCAAGTAGCGCTGGGTACGGTGCAAGAAGTGGATGCGGCTGTCGCTGCCGCCAGCGCTGCTTTTCCATCGTGGTCGAATACGCCGCCGCTGGCGCGTGCCCGCGTGTTATTTCGTTATCTGCAACTGATGCAACTTCATGCCGATGAATTTGCCGCCGTGCTGACGCGTGAACATGGCAAGACTTTTGCCGATGCGCAAGGTGAGGTTGCACGCGGTATTGAAATCATCGAGTTCGCTGTCGGTATTCCGCAATTGCTGAAAGGTGAGTTTACTGATCAGATCGCACGCGGTATCGATGCCTGGTCCATGCGTCAGCCGCTGGGCGTGGTCGCAGGTATTACGCCATTTAATTTTCCGGTAATGGTGCCGATGTGGATGTTTCCGATTGCGCTGGCTTGCGGCAATACGTTTATCTTGAAACCATCCGAGCGCGATCCATCGACCTCGTTGATGCAGGCCGATATGCTAAAACAAGCCGGTTTGCCAGACGGTGTTTTCAACGTTATTCAGGGCGATAAAACGACTGTTGATGCGTTGATTGATCATCCCGATGTGCAAGCAATTAGCTTTGTCGGCTCTACGCCAATTGCTGAATCGATCTATGCCAGAGGCTGCGCTCAAGGCAAGCGCGTACAAGCATTGGGCGGTGCAAAAAATCATATGGTAGTGATGCCGGATGCCGATATGCAAATGGCGATTGATGCATTGATCGGCGCGGCTTACGGCTCCGCCGGTGAACGTTGCATGGCGATTTCTGTGGCCGTCGCGGTTGGCGATGCTGGCGACAAATTGGTTGCCGCATTGACCGAACGCACGCGCGCTTTAAAAGTAAAAGACGGTATGGATAAAGATGCCGAAATGGGGCCAGTCGTTTCCGCCGCTGCCAAACAACGCATCGAGCGTCTGATCGGTCAAGGCGTGGAAGAGGGAGCAACGTTGGTCGTCGATGGTCGCGGACATAAAGTTGATGGACTTGATGAAGGCTTCTTCGTCGGCGGTACTTTGTTCGATCACGTGACACCGGAAATGTCGATTTATAAGGAAGAGATTTTTGGTCCGGTACTAAGCGTATTGCGGGTGGCCGATGTCGCTAGCGCAGTTAAATTAATTAACGCCCATGAGTATGGAAACGGCGTTGCTGTATTTACGCGCGATGGCGGTGTTGCTCGCGAATTTGTGCGACAAATTCAGTGTGGAATGGTAGGGGTGAATGTGCCATTGCCAGTACCGATGGCGTTTAATAGTTTCGGTGGTTGGAAGCGCAGTATGTTTGGCGATCATCACATTTATGGACCTGAAGGTGTGCGCTTTTATACACGTCATAAAGCAGTGATGCAGCGCTGGCCAAATACAGCTAGCGCAGGCGCGGAATTCGCGTTTCCGCAAATGAAATAACGGGCAATGCGTTAGGTGCAGCAGGATAAAAAAGTACGGCATGAAGTTATTTTTATGTCGTACTTTTTTTATTTTTCAGCAGCATATTTTTTGATCGTTTTTGATTTTTTTTAGCGAATATTTATTACTGCAATTTGTTGGTGAAGTGGCGTGCAACATGGTGCAGTAACCTTAAAGTACGCACCTTTATGTGGATTTTTTTAGAGCAGTGTTAATGACTAAACGAAAGAGGTATTAAAAAAATAGACATCAATTGATGACATAAAAAATATAAAGCACGGCATACTGCGATATGAAAAATAAATACTAAATAACGTATAAAGTTCAGAATTTCAGCGCATCAAAAGACCATAAAAAATATAAAGCAGGACCCAGACCTTAAACCAGCAGGAGACACCATGTTTTATCAGCGCCATGTTGTACTACGTCCCGACGATTTTCTGATTTCCCCTTCTGTTTTTCCTCCTCTTGACACTGCTTTTATTCTCGTACGTGTTGTGTAATTTCGCCTGTCTGCGTATGAAATGTAAATAGTGTTTTATGCCAATTTTTTATTTATCGTGGGCATAGAAATTGCTATAAATATTTGTAGATGTAAGCTTTTTATGAACTGTCATTTTTGGAGATGTGAATATGATTAATCGTCGCGACTTTCTCAGACTTTCTGCACTCGCCGCACCAGGCGCGTTATCGTTTAGTGATGTATTTGCACAATCGGATGCGATTCAATTTGGTTGTCCCGTGCCGATGTCCGGTCCCTTCGCCGCAAATGGAAAATATGCAGATATGGGGATGAAGCTGGTACTGCAAAAATATGGCAAAGTATTAGGAAAAAGCCTCAGTTACACCACGATCGATACCGAAGGAAAGCCAGCAACTGCTGTACGTAAAGTACAAGAAGCGGTGGACAAAGGTACGCGTTTTTTTGCAGGCGGAATCTTGTCATCGGAATCATTGGCGATGGGCAAAGAAGCCGAAAAATCTAACAGTATTTTTATTACCACCGCAGGCGCGGATGAGATCACGGGCAGTGAATGTAATCGCTCGACGTTTCGTTGGTCGGTGCCGACTTTCGGTGCGATCGGACAAACCGTGCGCCCACTATTAGAGAAGTTGCCGAAGGCGAAACGCTGGTACACGATTACACCGCAATATGTGTTTGGCGACGGCCTGTTGAATGCTGCGAAAGAAGTCTTCAAGGAAAAAGGTATTGAGCACGTCGGCAACAGTTATCACTCGCTTGCCGAGAAGGAATTCAGTGGTTATCTGACCAACGCGATGGCAGCTAAACCGGATGTATTGCTGTTATTGAATTTCGGTTCACAAGCCTCCGATGCTTTGCGTCAGGCGGTCAGTTTCGGTATGAAAAATAATATGACGATTTTGATGGCTTGGGCCTCTGGTCTGGAGCAATTCGAAGCGTTGGGTGCGGACATTTGCGATGGCGTGTATTTCGGCGCGCAATACTGGCACGCGATTGATGCACCGTTCAATAAAGAATTTGTTGGTTACGTCAATTCGACGTTGAAGATTGACCCTAACTATAGTCTTGCCGGTTCTTATATTTGCACCAAGATTGTGTTGGACGCGATCATTAAGGCGAACAGCACAGACCCGAAAGCGGTAATCGCGGCGATGGAGGGCATGAAATACGAAGGTCTGACTGGTACGGAAGAACTGCGCAAGGGCGATCATCAAGTGATCAAAAATTACTATCTTCTTAAGGGCAAAGCGAAATCGAAAATGCGTAGCAAAAATGATTACGCGGATATCGTTTCGTTCGGCAAGTCCTTCCTGCCGTTGGATAAAACCATGTGCAAGATTGCTTAAAAAATTTAAATAAGCTTTAAATAAATTTTAAGTAAGCTTCAAGAAGACAGCGGCGATGGCAATGACATGGCGCGTCGCTGCTGTCTGTCAAATCACAAGTATTGAGGTGTCATGAATATATATCTGTTGCAGGTCGCAAACGGCATCGGTATCGGCATGTTGTATTTCCTGCTTGCAGTAGGATTGAGCATCGTGTTTGGCTTACTGCGTTTCGTCAATTTTTCGCACGGCGCATTTTATCTTCTTGGCGCTTATTTCAGTTTTCAACTGGGCCAAATGGGACTGAGTTTCTGGTGGTCGTTGCTGGTCGCGCCGTTGGTCATCGGCCTGTTTGCCTGGATCGTAGAAAAATTTGTATTGCGCCATATCTATGCGCTGCCGCATCACTTTCATATTTTGTTTACGGTCGGTCTGGCACTCGTTGTGCAAGAGGCGGTGATTTCCTATTGGGGGCCGCTGGGCAACAATATTTCGCCGCCCGATATATTGCAGGGCGTGGTGATGTTCGGTGATTTCATTTTCCCAAAATATCGTCTCTTCGTCATCGCCGTTACCGCCGTCATGGCGTTGTTGTTGTGGTGGGTGCTTGAAGGAACACGGCTGGGCGCCATCGTGCGCGCTGGTAGTGAATCGACGGAAATGGTCTCGTTGCTGGGACTCAATATAGACCGCATTTTTAGTCTGGTTTTTGCGCTCGGCGCAATCACAGCGGGGCTGGCAGGTGCATTGGCCGCACCGATACGCGGGGTCGATCCCTTCATGGGCGTCGAAGCATTGGGTATCGCCTTTGTGGTGGTGGTCATCGGCGGACTGGGCAGTTTTTTTGGCGCGCTTGCTGGCGGAATCTTGGTGGGAATTGTGCAAAGTCTGATGAGCACGATCTGGTCCGAGGGCGCCCATCTGATGATTTACGTCGCGATGGCTGCTGTGATGCTGCTGCGTCCTAACGGCCTGTTCGGCCGTTCCAGCTGAGGAGATTAGGAATGAAAAACTTCGTTCATTATCGCTTCACGCTGCTGGTCATTGCGACCGTTCTGATCTTGCCGCTGATCGTCAGTTCTGGCACGCTGGCGACGGAAGTATTGATTTTTGCGCTGGCGGCGTTGGGTTGTAATTTGCTGCTGGGTTATACCGGCCTGATGTCATTTGGGCAGGGTATTTTTCTGGGTTTGGGCAGTTATGCAACCGGTCTGTCGCTGCTGCATTTGCATGTGTCGTTGCTGCCATCGCTGCTGATCGCGATGCTGGTCGGGGCAATCGTGGCATTGGCGGTCGGCTGGTTTTCGATTCGTCAGCGCGGGACTTATTTTGTGATGCTGACGTTGGCATTTGCGCAAATGTTTTACTTCCTGGCTTATACGTTAAAGGATATTACCGGCGGCGATAATGGCCTGTTAAATATCCCGCGCCCCAACTTGTCGCTGCTCGGTATGACCTTATTGCCGACTACAACGCCATGGCAGTATTACAGTTTTGTGGCTGTGGTGTTTGTGCTGATGTTCTGGCTGTTACAGCGCGTGGTTGATTCGGTATTGGGGCAAACCTTGCTGGCAATACGCGAGAATGAAACCCGGGCCGCCGCGGTCGGTTACAACATCACGTTATTCAAACTTGCGGCCTTTGTGCTGTCCGGCGCTGTGACCGGTCTGGCCGGTGGTCTGCACGCGATGATGACGGGCATTGCGCCGTTATCGAATATCGAATATCACGCCAGCGAATCGATACTAATCATGACCGTCATCGGCGGCACCGGCAATCTGTTTGCATCGGTGCTGGGAGCAGCATTTTATGTGCTGATCGGTAACTGGTTATCCAGCTTATGGCCGCGCTGGTTGATGTTGCTGGGTTTCCTGTTAATCGCGGTCAGTCTGTATATGCACAAAGGTTTATACGGTCTTGCGCAGTCGATATTGCAACGCCTGAAGCGACCGCGTGCCGATGCTGTCGAAGCTGTAAATAGCGTTGCTAGCAAGGAGACGCACTGATGACGACCCCGATCTTACAAGCGGTCAATGTGACTAAACGCTATGGCAAGTTCACAGCGGTGAATAGCATTACGCTGGATATTATGCCCGGCATCGTGCATTCGGTGATTGGACCAAATGGCGCGGGCAAGACAACGTTATTTCATACGCTGACTGGCACAACGCCGATTACCAGCGGTAGCATTTTGATTGAAGGTGAAGAGATTGCGCATTTGCCCGGTTATAAGCGGGTACGTAAAGGGTTGGCGCGTTCGTTTCAGGTGACTAGTTTGTTTCCCAATCTGACTGTGCGAGAAAATCTGCGGCTGGCCGCGCAAGGTCGCCGGCCTGCGCAGGCTTTTAATCCTTGGCGGCGCGCAGAAACGTTGACGGCGGCGTGCGAGATGGCGGATGCATTGCTGACGCAACTGAATTTGCAGATGGTCGCAGAACGGCTGTCTGCAGAACTGTCGCACGGACAGCAACGCCGGCTGGAAGTTGGCATGGCGATGGCTGGACAACCGAAGATTATCTTTTTGGATGAGCCGACATCGGGCATGGGGATTGACGACATCGCAGAAATGAAACGTCTGATTCATGGTTTGCGGGATAACTATACGGTGCTGCTGATTGAACACAACATGGATATCGTGATGGATATTTCGGATCAAATTACTGTGATGCAGCAAGGACAGATATTGGCGCAAGGCAAGCCGGACGCCATTCGCAGCGATGAACGAGTGCGTCGCGCCTATCTTGGCAGCATGATTACAGGAGGCCGTGCATGATACTGAAAGTCGATGAAATCCACAGTTATTACGGCAAGAGCCACATCCTGCAAGGGATCTCGATCAATGTTGCTGAAGGCGAAGTGGTGACATTGTTGGGCCGCAATGGCGCTGGTAAAACGACTACGCTCAAAAGCATTGTCGGGGTGGTGAGGCCGCAACAAGGCACGGTGATGTTTCAGGGTAACAATGTGGCTGGCTTGCCAGCTTATCAAATTGCTGCCCGAGGCGTTTGTCTGGTGCCGGAGCATCGGGGTATTTTTAAATTACTGACGGTGGAAGAAAATCTGACGATGGCGGCGCGCCGCGATTCTGCGTGGGGGCTGATGGATGTCTATAAAATCTTCCCGCGCTTACAAGAGCGGCGCAAGAATGGCGGCGGTCAGTTGTCTGGCGGCGAACAACAAATGCTGGCGATTGGACGCGCATTGATGACGCATCCGAAAGTCATGATGCTGGATGAGCCGGTGGAAGGTCTTGCGCCGGTGATTGTCGACGAAATCGTCGCGCAATTGAAGCTGATCAAGGCGACCGGGATGTCGATTATTCTGGTGGAGCAGAATCTGGAAGTCTGTACGCAACTGGCAGACCGCCATTACATCATTGAACAAGGGCGCGTGGTGTACACAGCGAGTAACGCCGATTTTCTGGCCGACGATGGTGCGAAAGATCGTTATCTCGGCGTAAATCTGATTGCATAACGCATCGTAAAAATAGTGTGAAAGATCGGCTGTCGTCGCCGATCCGCGTGGACAAATTACGGAATCAACATGGATATGAAAACAGTTTCAACGATAGATGCTTTGCGAGTAGACGGTGACCGACTGTGGCGGTCCCTGATGGATCTGGGCGCGATTGGCGCGACGCAAAAAGGTGGCGTATGCCGATTGGCGCTGACCGATCTCGACAAGCAAGGCCGCGATCTGGTCAGCGCTTGGGCAATACAACAAGGCATGACCGTTACCGTCGATCAGATCGGTAATATTTTCATGCGACGTGCCGGACGCAACAACGATTTGCCGCCGGTAATGACCGGTTCGCATATCGACACGCAACCGACCGGCGGCAAGTTCGATGGCAATTACGGCGTGCTGTCCGGCCTGGAAGTTATCCGTACGCTGAACCAGCACAACATTCAAACCGAAGCGCCTATCGAAGTCGCGGTCTGGACCAACGAAGAGGGTTCGCGCTTTGTGCCAGTGATGATGGGATCTGGCGTTTTCTGCGGCGCGTTCACGCTGGAACATGCCTACGCCGCGAAGGATACTGAAGGCAAGACCGTCAAGGATGAGCTTGCACGCATCGGCTATATCGGCGATCAGATCAGCGGCGACCATCCTATCGGCGCGTATTACGAAGCGCATATCGAACAAGGGCCTGTGTTGGAAAACGCCGACACTGTGATCGGCGTGGTGCCAGCGGTGCTGGGGCTGGCCTGGTATGACTGCGTCGTCACCGGTTTCGAATCCCATGCCGGACCGACGCCGATGGCGATCCGACGCGATGCGTTGCAGGTGGCAACTTACATCATGCAGGAAGTAGTGGCCATTGCGCTGCGTTATCCACCGTATGGCCGTGGCACAGTTGGCTCGGTACAGGTGATGCCGAACAGCCGTAACGTGATTCCCGGACAAGTGACATTTTCGATCGATTTGCGCAATGTCAGCGACGCGACGCTTGACAGCATGAACGCTGAGCTGGACGCCTATATAGACAAGCTGCGCGCCGATACCGGATTGGGCATAACCTTGCAGCGCGTTTCCTATTTCCCGCCTTGTGCTTTCCATCCGGATTGCGTCTCGCAAGTACGCAACGCTGCCAACATGCTGGGCTACGCGACGATGGATGTGGTCTCGGGCGCAGGTCACGATGCGATTTACACGGCGCGCGTGGCACCGTCAGGCATGATCTTCGTGCCGTGCAAGGACGGCGTTAGTCACAATGAAATCGAAGACGCTAAACCGGAACATCTGGAAGCCGGAGCCAACGTTTTGTTGCATGCGATGCTGGCTAGTGCGGTCGTGGTTTCTTGATTTTCTGATGATGTAGTTTGATGCAGTAAATAGTAGAGGAACAAGAAAATGGCATTGAAAATCGTTATCGCTCGTCTGAATCATGAAACAAATACGTTTTCGCCGATTGCGACGCCACTAGAAGCGTTTGCGCCGCAATTTGATGCGGCAGCCTATCTGGATCAAAAAGGGGCGCGTACTGCTATGGGCGCATTTCTTGATGTTGCAGAAGCGTTGGGCGCAACCATCGTGACGCCGTTGGCAGCAATGGCCAGCCCCAGCGCTGCCGTTGACGCAGATGCTTATACATTGATGAACGACGCCATCCTGCGGGCGGTGAGCGCCGGTTGCGATGCGATCATGCTGGATTTGCACGGTGCAATGGTGGCCGAAAATGCGGAAGACGGGGAAGGCACACTGTTGGAAAAAATACGCCAGATTGCGCCGAATACGCCGCTGTGCGTAGCCCTTGATCTGCATGCAAACGTGACGCAAAAGATGATCGATAACGCTGACATCATGGTCAGTTTCAAGACTTATCCGCATATCGATATGTACGAGACTGGCGAGCATGCTGGCCGTTTGTTGGTAGCGATGCTTGAGCAAAAAAGTCGTCCGGTCGTCGGCTGGCGTCAGTTGCCGCTGCTGTCGGCGACGTTGACTAGTAATACCTCGATTAGCGCGATGCAGCGGGCAGTGCAGGCCGCGATTGCTGCGGAGTCTGAACCCGGTGTATTGGCGGTGTCGATCCTTGCGGGTTTCCCGTTATCGGACTTTCATGATGCCGGTATGTCGGTGGTGGTGGTCGCTGACAATGATCCGGCCCTTGCAAATAAGGTTGCAGAAAATATCGCCCGCACGATGTGGACTGAGCGCGCGGGGTTTGTCTATGACAGCAAGCCTTTGCGTGAATCGTTAAGCCGCGCCAAAGCGATGGCCGCAGACGCTGCCACAGGGGCCGGACCGGTGCTATTGCTAGACCATAGCGACAATGTGATGTCGGGCGGTACTTGCAATACGATGGATGTGCTGGAGGCGGCCATCGAGCAGGGACTGGAAGATATCGGCGTTGGCCCGATCAGCGATCCACAGGCAGTTGCTGAACTGATCGCAGCAGGTATCGGCGGCGTTGCCACTATTACACTCGGCAATAAGGTTGCGTTGGTTCGTCAGGGCATCACCAAAACGCCGCTGACGTTGACCGGCAAGGTTGTGGCTATAACCGATGGCCGGTTTAGCGTGACGGGGCCGATCTATACCGGCTCTACGGTGCAGATGGGTAAAAGCGTGTTGTTTGATATCGGCGTAGCACAGATCGTGGTGACAGAGGAGCGGGTGGAGCCTTACGATCTTGGCGTCTTTACCAGCATGGGTCTGGACCCGGCGCAAAAAACTTTTCTGATTCTGAAATCGCGTATGTACTGTCGCCCGGTATTCGGACCAATCAGCAAGGGATTGGAAGAGTGCGATTCGGATACGGGCGGTCCGACTAGTTCAAATTTCGGCTTGTTTCCGATCAAAAATGTACGCCGTCCTATTTATCCATTGGATGCTGATACGCAATGGTAGTGGAGGTCAGTGAGCCCCAGCGCAACAGATTCGGAGAATACATTAAAGCGAAACTAATGCTGGTGTTGCTGGGAATAGTATGGGGCTTGAACTGGCCAGCGGTGAAGGTCTCGCTGAGCGGTATTTCGCCATGGACCTTGCGCGCAATCGGGTTAGGCGCAGCAGCATGCACGCTATTTTTACTGGCAATTGTGCAACGGCGCACGCTCCGAATTTCGCTGGTGCGTGACCGTTGGCACGTCTTCTTTGCGGGACTGTTGAATATCGCGTTGTTCAATATTTTGCTGACTTTTGCACAGCTGGGCGCTGCCACTTCTCGCGTGGCTATCATCACTTATTCGATGCCGTTATGGGCAACGCTGCTGGCGCGCATTGTTCTGGGCGAGCGCCTGAACGTTATGCGCTGGATTGGGCTGGCTTTGGGTGCGGCCGGACTAATTATTCTGATCTATCCATTAATCGGAAATGGTTTGCCGCATGGCATTTTGCTGGCACTAGCGGCTGCACTGACGTGGGCGGTGGGTACTGTGCATATGAAATGGGCCAGGATAGCGGCTGAGCCTTTGGCGATTGCAGCCTGGCAATTACTGGTCGGCGCGCTGGTTGCATTGACCGGATTATTAGCGTTTGAAGGGATGCCGCATCTGGCGCATTTATCCTCAAAAGTACTGTTTGCTTTGACGTATCACATTTTCTTTGGGATGACGCTGGGTTACGTACTCTGGTTTGAAATTATTGCACGTCTGCCAGCAGGGGCGGCGGCGTTGGGTACTTTGCTGGTGCCGGTAGTGGGCGTGTCTAGCGCGGTGTTGCTGCTCGGTGAACATCCCAGCGTTGCCGACGTAATGGGATTTACGATAGTCTTTTGCGCGGCGATTTGTGTGTTGCTTCCTGCGGGCGCTTATTCCGTCACAAAATGGCGGACACTTATTTGTAGCCGTCCCGCTGAATAGTTGCACTCATCTTTAGCAGCGGACGTAAAAAGGGCGGCGCATAAAGTTCGCGCCGCCCTTTTGTAACGACCTTTCAGAGAGCCGGACTGCCATAAATTCAAGTCGGATCAGGCCTTCTTTTTACGCCGCCCGAACATTCTCCAGCATGTCTTTTACCAATTGCGCCAGACCGACGTCTGCACGCCAGCCCCAATCGGCGCGGGCGTGAGTATCGTCAAGGCTTTGCGGCCAGCTGTCGGCGATTTCCTGCCGGTCGTCTGGCTGATAACGCATCTCAAAGTCAGGCAATAGCTGTTTGATGGCTTGCGCCAACTGGGCTGGGCTAAAGCTGAGTCCGCTTACGTTGTACGCTGACCTTGTGCGTATTTGTGCCGCAGGTGCCGCCATCAATTCGATCGTGGCGCGGATCGCATCGGGCATATAAATCATCGGCAACGTCGTTTCCGGTCCGAGAAAACAGGTGTAAGGCTCGGCCTGCTTTGCTGCATGAAAAATAGCAATCGCATAGTCGGTCGTACCGCCGCCCGGCGGGGATTTATAGCTGATGATGCCGGGATAACGGATGCTGCGAACATCAATCCCGTACTTGCTGAAATAGTAGTCGCACAGCCGTTCGCCGGCCTGTTTGCTGATGCCGTAGATGGTAGTGGGATCCATTACCGCCAGCTGCGGCGTATCAACGGCGGGTGTGTGTGGCCCGAATGCCGCGATGGACGATGGCCAGAACAGCCGCAAAGGTTTGCCAGCCAGACCACGCTCTCGGGCTAACTCCAAAATATTTAACAAGCCGTTGATATTCAGGGTCCAGGCTTTTAGTGGCGCTTGCTCGCCTGTGACGGACAACAATGCCGCTAATTGATAGACCTGCGTCACGTCATAACTATCGACTACCTTTGCCAGCCGAGCGCTGTCGAGTACATCCACATGCACGTAATTCGCCGCGCCATACAAACTGGCGGGGGCGATATCGGCGGCGATAACGTTCTCGACGCCATGTTTTACTGTGAGCGCGTCCACCAGTTCGCTACCAATTTGACCGTTGGCGCCGATCACCAGAATTTTTTCCATTTTCATCACCATCTTAATTCTTCAACAGGCCAAGTTCTTGCCCGACTTGCCCAAATGCGGCGAGTGCCTGATCTAGTTGCGCGATGCTGTGTGCAGCCGACATTTGCACCCTTACGCGTGCTTGTCCCATCGGTACGACAGGATAAAAAAAACCGGTCACCAGAACGCCTAATGCATACAGGCGTTGCGCGAATTGTTGCGCTATCGGGGCATCGAACAGCATGACCGGCACGATAGGATGGGTGCCGGGTTTGATGGTGAAACCTAATTGCGTGATTTCACGACGGAAATGGGTGGTGTTAGCGTGCAAACGGTCGCGTAATTCCGTGGAGGATGAAAGCAGCTTCAAAACCGCCAGCGACGTACCTGCTATCGCGGGGGCGAGTGAATTGGAGAACAAATAAGGACGTGATTTTTGTCGTAGCGTTTCTATGACTTCTCGCCGTGCAGCAGTAAAACCGCCCATCGCGCCGCCGAGTGCTTTGCCGAGTGTGCCGGTGATGATATCGACGCGGCCCATGACGTGATGATGCTCGTGCGTGCCGCGCCCGGTCTGGCCCATGAAGCCTGAGGCGTGGCATTCGTCGATCATGACTAATGCGCCGTATTTGTCTGCCAGATCGCAGATTTTGTCGAGTTGCGCGATCGTGCCATCCATTGAAAACACGCCATCGGTGACGATGACTTTATGCCGTTTGTCGGCGGCGGCCTGCAATTGCACTTCCAGATCGGCCATATCGTTATGCGTATAACGGAAACGCGCTGCTTTACACAGGCGGATGCCATCAATGATGGAGGCGTGATTCAGGGTATCGGAAATAATCGCGTCTTGTTCGTCAAATAGCGGCTCGAACAGACCGCCGTTGGCATCGAATGCGGCGGCGTATAGAATCGTGTCTTCCATGCCGAGAAAGGCGGACAGCGCTTGCTCCAGCTCTTTATGGACGGTCTGGGTGCCGCAAATAAAGCGCACAGACGATAAGCCATAGCCGTATTGCTCGGTCGCCTCAATCGATGCCTGAACTAATTTTTCATCGCCGGACAAGCCTAAATAATTGTTCGCGCACAGATTGATCAGGGTTCTGCCATCGTCGCAAACGACTTCCGCTCCCTGGCGCGAACTAATCACGCGTTCTGGTTTATACAGACCTTGCTCACGCAAAGCATTCAGATTGCTCTCCAGACCGGTGTAGAAGCTTGCTTTCGTATTTGTCGATGTCATTCCAGTTCCTTGTGATGGTCGATGCTTATCCTATTTTAAGATGAGCGCGATGGTAAGTGCTTGCGTATTATGTCAGAGGCTGGAATTTCACCAACTTCGCCCACAGGTTTAGAATGCGGTCTTGCAGAACAATTTTGCAGGCTGCATTTCAACCCGAATTTGCAACACACACTAACTTTAATCTCACAACGCTTGCATAAAGCACTGTTTTTTTATACAGTACTGTCTATTCACTTCCTCCTTTTGCCGAAAGAACATCCATGGACGATAAAAAATCCGCCGCGAATCCCGATAAAAGCAAGGCTCTTGCCGCAGCACTGGCACAAATCGAAAAGCAATTCGGCAAAGGTTCAATCATGCGCATGGAAGACGGCGCCGTGGTTGAAGAAGTACAAGTCGTGTCGACTGGTTCGTTGGGTCTGGACATTGCGCTGGGTGTGGGCGGTTTGCCACGCGGTCGTGTCGTAGAAATCTACGGTCCTGAATCATCTGGAAAAACGACGCTGACGCTGCAAACCATTGCCGAAATGCAAAAATTGGGTGGTACTTGCGCATTTATCGATGCGGAACACGCGCTGGACGTTGGCTATGCACAAAAATTGGGTATTAATCTGGCCGATCTGCTGATTTCACAACCTGATACAGGTGAGCAGGCACTGGAAATTACTGACGCGCTGGTGCGTTCAGGCGGTGTTGACCTGATCGTCATCGACTCCGTAGCTGCTTTAACGCCACGGGCCGAAATTGAAGGTGACATGGGCGATTCACTGCCGGGTCTGCAAGCACGGTTGATGTCGCAAGCATTGCGTAAATTGACCGGCAGTATCAATCGTACTAATACGCTGGTGATTTTTATTAACCAGATTCGTATGAAGATTGGCGTTATGTTCGGCAATCCTGAAACAACTACCGGTGGTAATGCGTTGAAATTCTACGCTTCGGTACGTCTGGATATTCGCCGTACCGGCTCTATTAAGTCCGGCGACGAAGTGATTGGCAACGAAACACGTGTGAAGGTCGTTAAGAATAAAATTGCTCCGCCGTTCAAAGAAGCGCATTTCGATATTCTTTACGGCTCGGGTACTTCCCGTGAAGGCGAAATTCTGGACCTTGGTTCGGACGCAAAAATCGTCGAAAAATCGGGTGCGTGGTATAGCTACAACGGTGAGCGTATTGGCCAAGGTAAAGACAATGCCCGTAACTATCTGAAAGAACGCCCGGAACTGGCGCGTGAGATAGAAAACAAAGTGCGTGCATCATTAGGCGTGCCATTGCTGGAAGGCGCTGTTACCGGAGAAACCGATAAGGCGGCCGAGAAAGCCGCCAAAGCAGCTGAAAAAGCAGCCGCCAAGGAAGCAGCAGCTGCAAAAGTAGAATAATTAAGTTGTACCAAGTCGGGCGGAAAGGATCATACCTTCCGCCCGATTTTTATTTGGTGACGCAAATAGGCGCAGTAAGTAAGTCCATTAACTAGTTTATTAATTTATTTACTGAGTCATTTATTACGTTATTTGACGAAGCGCAGTAACATTGTTAAGCCGGGATCATACAAAAAACGTAGCGGTTTAGTGCATCGTTAAAAATCTGGTTTTTAGTTGTTGGCTTCTGCTTGTTAGTTAGTTAGTTAGTTAGTTAGTTAGTTAGTTAGTTAGTTAGTTGCTGATTCATGGTTGTCTTTGGTGGCATTACGCAGCCCATCAGTGCATCTTCTTCAGTACAGCGCCGGTATCGCTAGACGGCGAACGCATAAACTTTGCGATACTCCTATCAATAGATGGATCAGGTGCCTGCGATTTACGCAAATTCGCCATCTTTTCAATGTTCATCATCTTCATTTTCATCATACTCAGCCATGGCAAAACCAACTATCAGTCTTAAAGCCAGAGCGCTCCGCTATTTATCGATGCGAGAACATAGTCGCATGGAGTTAATGCGGAAGTTGTCGCGCTATGTGCAAGAGGGTGACGATATCGTGGCGGTGCTCGATTGGCTTGAGGCATCAAAGTTTTTATCGCAAGAGCGTTTTTCTGAGTCGTTAGTCCATCGTCGCGCCAGTCGCTTCGGCAATAGCCGGATTCTGATGGAGTTGCAAAGTCACGGTATTGGCGGCGATGCCATCAGCACGATCAAGACGCAGCTTGCCGATGGCGAGGTCGGCCGTGCCCGTGAAGTCTGGCGTAAGAAGTTTGATCATCAGCCAATTGATGCCAACGAGCGCGTCAAGCAGATGCGTTTTTTGCTACAACGCGGATTTTCTCATCGAGCAGTGCAAGCGGCAATTAAAGGGGCTCGTGAAGAGGAGTGTGATGTGGATCAGGATGACACTGGGGAAAGTTTTAGTTGAATGTCGTGGCTAATAAGGTCATATCTAAGGCCATATCTCCACTAAGCTGCCAAATTTACAGCATTTCTTCATGGAAATAAAACCAAAAGCGCGCACCGTGATGTCATTATTGCAATGCACACAAACTCACCTATTCCGGCCAGCTGTGCTACACTTTTGTGGTTTTTGCAGACCGCAGGAGCGGTAGTTATCATAGAAACTGTGATAACGCGACGCAAATCAGACCATCAAAATGTCTCTATTACCCTCTACTTCCCGCCGGGCGCTACAGCATACGCGCACCATACAAATCGACGCGTTCATACGTGAAGACGGCTTATGGGAGTTAGACGCGCACATTACCGATATCAAAGCCAATGACCTTAAGCTTGCCCGCGGCATATTGCCTGCTGGCGAGCCTGTGCATAGCCTGTGGCTGCGTATCACTTTAGATCACCAATACATCATTGTTGCCGTTGAAGCGAATTCCGAGGCGGTGCCTTATCCCGGGAGTTGCAATACAATCGCGCCCGCCTATAAGCAATTGGTCGGTTTAAGTCTTTTAAAAGGTTTTCGTGGGATGGTGAAAGCGCGCATTGGGGGCGCTTTGGGGTGCACGCATTTAACCGAATTGGCGCAGATATTACCCACTGCAGCAATTCAGGCATTTTCGCACGAGCCAGAAAGTAACGGCATCAGGGCGGTTGATACAGAGGGCCAAAAGCCATTTCAGATTGATAGTTGCCACGCATTACGCAGTGATGGCGCAGTTGTCGCACAGTATTATCCAAGGTGGGCAGTGCATAACCCGATTGCACCAATCGCCACGCCGGTGCCACCAGAAACATCAGCTCCACCAGAAAAAGAATCCAGTTAGGGTCATGTAGTTTTTGTAATGTATTTGTATTTCTAAGTGCGTTTTATCTAGTCCAACCAGCAAGTTAATTTAAATCAGCGTCAGAAGGGAAGCTCGCATGAAAATCCATGAGTATCAGGGCAAGGAAATTCTCCGCAAATTCGGAGTAACAACACCACGCGGTATTCCGTGTCTGAGCGTCGATGAGGCAGTTAAAGCTGCTGAAACGCTCGGCGGTTCGGTTTGGGTCGTAAAGGCACAAATCCACGCAGGTGGTCGCGGTAAAGGCGGCGGCGTGAAAGTTGCTAAATCGTTGGAACAAGTCCGTGAATACGCGAACGAGATTCTCGGTATGCAACTGATCACGCATCAAACTGGCCCAGAAGGTCAAAAAGTGCGTCGTTTGCTGATCGAAGAAGGCGCTGACATCAAGCAAGAGCTATACGTCAGTATGGTGACTGATCGGGTTAGCCAACGCGTGGTGCTGATGGCATCAAGCGAAGGTGGTATGGACATCGAAGAAGTTGCCGAAAGCCATCCAGAAAAAATTCATCAAGTCGTTATCGATCCATCGACCGGATTGACAGACGCTGATGCAGACAGCATTTCAGCAAAAATCGGCGTACCAGCGGGTTCTATCGCGGACGCTCGGGTGCAATTGCAAGGTCTTTACAAAGCCTATTGGGAAACTGATTGCTCATTGGCCGAAATCAATCCATTGATCGTCACCGGTTCGGGCAAAATCATCGCTCTGGATGCCAAGTTCAATTTCGATCCAAACGCGTTGTATCGTCAACCGGAAATCGTTGCTTATCGCGATCTGGACGAAGAAGACCCAGCGGAAATCGAAGCATCGAAATTTGATCTGGCGTACATCTCGCTCGACGGTAATATCGGTTGCCTGGTGAACGGTGCCGGTCTAGCGATGGCAACGATGGATACCATCAAATTGTTTGGCGGTGAGCCAGCCAATTTCCTGGACGTGGGCGGCGGCGCTACTACTGAAAAAGTAACAGAAGCGTTCAAGATCATGTTGAAGAATCCGGGCCTGAAGGCGATTCTGGTCAACATTTTCGGCGGCATCATGCGTTGCGACGTTATCGCTGAAGGCGTTATCGCCGCATCGAAAGCAGTTTCATTGAACGTGCCACTGGTTGTGCGCATGAAGGGTACAAACGAAGAAATCGGCAAGAAATTGCTGGCAGAATCGGGCTTGCCTATCATTGCTGCCGACAGTATGGAAGAAGCCGCGCAGAAGGTTGTTGCTGCTGCTAACGGTCAATAATCGTTGTGAATTTAGCGTGCGAATGGCGTGACTGCGGTGCAAATTTTGCATCCGTTTGCATCCATTCCATAGCGCTCAAAAATTAAGGCAAGGAACAAACATGTCGATCCTGATCAACAAAGATACAAAAGTTATCACCCAAGGTATCACCGGCAAAACCGGTCAATTCCACACGCGTGGTTGTCGTGATTATGCCAATGGCAAAGAAGCTTTTGTCGCTGGTGTCAACCCGAAAAAAGCGGGTGAAGATTTCGAAGGCATTCCTATTTTCGCGAGTGTTGCTGAAGCCAAAGCGGCTACCGGCGCCAACGTTTCTGTGATCTACGTACCGCCAGCAGGCGCTGCCGCAGCGATCTGGGAAGCAGTTGAAGCGGATCTGGATCTGGCGATCTGCATCACAGAAGGTATTCCTGTACGCGATATGCTGGCACTGAAAGACCGCATGGCAAAATCTGGCAGCAAGACATTGCTGTTGGGCCCAAACTGCCCAGGTCTGATTACACCAGACGAAATCAAAATCGGTATCATGCCAGGCCACATCCATAAAAAAGGCCGTATTGGCGTGGTGTCGCGTTCGGGTACTTTGACTTACGAAGCAGTCGGTCAATTGACAGCATTGGGTCTGGGACAATCGTCAGCAGTCGGTATCGGCGGCGATCCTATCAATGGTCTGAAACATATCGACATCATGAAGATGTTTAACGACGATCCTGATACCGATGCGGTCATCATGATCGGTGAAATCGGCGGTCCGGATGAAGCGAATGCTGCTTACTGGATCAAAGACAACATGAAAAAGCCTGTCGTCAACTTTATCGCTGGTGTGACTGCACCTGCCGGTAAACGTATGGGTCACGCTGGTGCGTTGATTTCCGGCGGCGCCGATACAGCACAAGCTAAACTCGACATCATGGAAGCTTGCGGTATCAAAACCACTAAGAATCCATCTGAGATGGCACGTTTGTTGAAGGCTATGCTGTAATTCAGCAGACTTTCCATAGAGTAACTTAGATGTAATAAAAAGAGGCTTCGGCCTCTTTTTTTCGTCTGCAATAAAGTTCGGGTCGCGTATGTTGAGAGTGTAAATAAAGCTGGGAATAGGATTGCAAAACGGGCGCGCACCAAGATTATTTTTTCTGAGCAATCTATTTGAAGGTCTCGGGGGTATGTCGCCGACCAATCACAGCGTGTTTATCTTGCCGTCCTCGTAGTAACCAACGAAAATACTGACAGTCAGTACTCACCGCACGTAAACATCCTTTTGATCGCCACTGATAATGTCCAGCCATTTACGATTTGAATTTTCTTTCCAGACTGATGTTGGCAAGATGCGCGCCGAGAATGAAGACGCCATTGCGGTCAGCACAGCATTGCAACTGGCGATTCTGGCAGATGGCATGGGCGGCTACAACGCTGGGGAGGTCGCTAGCAGTATCGCTGCCACCACGATTCAAAGCGCGATGGAGCATTACATGCGTGACAATCCGTATACGCATCCGGATGATCAGCCCGCAGTCCGCCGTCTATGCTTGACGCAATCAGTCCGAAAAGCTAATACAGCCATCATCGAAGCGGCCCGACAGCAACCGGAATATCGTGGCATGGGGACTACCGTGGTGGTGGCTTGGTTTCAGCAAGATTGTGTGAGCGTGGCGCATGTTGGTGATTCGCGGGCGTATGTGTTGCGCGGCGGTGAAATGGAGCAATTGACGCGCGATCATTCGCTGGTGCAAGAGCAAATCGCAGCTGGCGAGTTACGGCCCGAACACGCGTCGTTGGCGATGCATCGCAATGTGATTACCCGCGCTGTTGGCGTAAATCATCAACTCACGGTCGAAGTGCATGAGCATCCCTTGCAGGCGGAGGATATTTTTCTACTATGTTCGGATGGATTGTCGGATCGCTTATCGACTAGAGAGATGATCGGCATTATTCAGGCCGCAAATGGCGATTTAGAAAGCGCTTGTAACGACCTGATTCAAGCCGCAAATGCGGGCGGCGGTCAGGATAATATTTCTGTAATATTAATAAAAACTGTGAACGTCAGTTAATTTTAAGTGAGGCAAGTCAGGGACGAAGAGGTTTTGCACGCAGGAAATAATGCTAAATGGAATGGGAGTGTTGCGGCATTTTTTTCAGACGGAGAAAATGCAAAATACTTTGTAGCAGTCGGTTGATAAAGGCGTCTAAAATAGCATTTTGTCTGTCGTCCCTCACATACCAAGGAAGATAGGAATGGCGAAGATCATCTTAACTAAAGGTGGCAATGTAGTACAAGAGATGGCGCTTCACAAGGAGCGCACTACCATAGGCCGTCGACCTCACAATGATTTGGTGATCGATAATCCCGCTATCAGCGGCGAACATGCCGCCATTATTACCGTCTACAACGACTCGTTTCTCGAAGACCTTAACAGTACCAACGGTACGCAGGTTAACGGGCATCCGATTACTAAGCATTTTCTGCAGCATAACGATGTTATCCAGATGGCCGATTACAAATTGGTCTATCTGGTCGATTCAGATCAGGACATCAAGGACAGCCGCCCAAAGATGTTTCCGATACCCCGTCCGGATGCGGTCATTACCGTGCTAGACGGTGCCAGTTGCGGCAAAACGATGCTATTAACCAAGGTGCTGACAACCATAGGGCGTCCAGGTATCCAGGTTGCCATCGTGACGCGCAGACCGCATGGTTACGAATTGACGCATGTTGAGGGAAATATTTATACCCGCGTCAACGGCGTACCCCTGAGTGTTGGGGCACGTCCGTTGCAGGATGGAGACATTATTGATATCGCAGGAACGACGATGAAGTTTTCCTGGAATCCGGTGGCGAGTTTTTAAGCCCCGCCATCGGTGTGATAAAACAGAACAACAGCAGAAATATCAGACGTAAATCAGACGTAAATCAAACGTTAAACAAGAAGTTTAGAACGTCGCCATCTTTCACCACATATTCCTTGCCTTCAGCGCGCATTTTTCCGGCTTCCTTGGCACCAGCTTCACCTTTGAATGCGATGAAATCTTCGTAAGCGATAGTCTGCGCGCGGATGAAGCCACGTTCGAAGTCGGTATGAATAACGCCCGCTGCTTGCGGACCGGTATCGCCGACGTGGATAGTCCACGCGCGCACTTCTTTTACACCAGCGGTGAAATACGTTTGCAGGCCGAGTAGTTTAAACGCAGCGCGGATCAAGCGATCCAGACCGGGTTCTTCCATGCCCATATCGGCTAAAAATTCATGTTTGTCTGCCTCGTCCAAATCGGAGATTTCAGATTCAATCGATGCACAGATAGGTACCATCGGCGCGTTTTGTGAGGCTGCGTAAGCAGTTAATTGATCTAGCAACGGGTTGTTGGTGAAGCCGGTATCCGAAACGTTGGCAACGTACATCGCTGGTTTAGCGGTAATCAGGCAGAGCGGCTTGATCAGGGCCATTTCTTCAGCGTCCAGACCGCAAGCGCGCACTGGCTTGGCTTGGTCCAATTCCGGCATCAAACGTTCTAGAATCGCGACCAACTTAGCGGCATCTTTGTCGCCCGAACGCGCTTTTTTATTTTCGCGATGGATGGCTTTCTCAACTGTGCCCATGTCGGCTAATGCCAACTCGGTCTGAATGACTTCAATGTCATCCAATGGGCTGACTTTTCCGGCGACGTGGATGACGTTGTCATCTTCAAAGCAGCGCACCACGTTGACGATTGCATCGGTTTCGCGGATGTGAGCCAGAAATTGGTTGCCGAGTCCTTCACCTTTGGATGCACCGGCAACCAAACCGGCAATATCAACAAACTCAACCGTAGCTGGCAGAATCCGCTCAGGCTTGACGATGACGGCCAACGCCGCCAACCGTGGGTCTGGCACCTCAACCATGCCGACGTTCGGCTCGATGGTGCAGAAGGGGTAATTTTCTGCTGGAATGCCTGCTTTTGTCAGCGCATTGAAGAGGGTGGATTTGCCAACGTTAGGGAGGCCGACGATACCGCACTTGAGACTCATGATATTTACTTTGCAAGAGATAGATAGAATTAACCTGGTATTTTACCGGAAGCGGCCAATTGTTCTGTTTCTAAATCAAACTCGCCCGTTGTTGTCTGGGTTGGCGATCTTGATGTCAGGCTTGGGTGATGGATGTTAAAAGTTAAAGCGACGCAATTTATGCGGATGTCATTGCATCAGTTTGCTGGCATTTTGCATTCGGAAAGCGTCTGCTTACGCCGCCTTAGTATGCAAACGCATCGTCGCTTCTGAAAATTGTCCTTCGCACAGCAATGGAATTACTTTGAGGCTATCCGCGATGGCTTCGTCCAGTAGCGGCTGCTCTTCTTTGCGTGGTCGGTGCAATACAAAATCGGCGACGCCCTGTTGCAAATTGAGCGTGCGCGGATGGCCGATGCCGATGCGCAAGCGCCAATAATCTTGCGTGCCGAGCGCTGCGGTGATGTCTTTTAAGCCGTTATGACCGCCGGATGAACCGCCTTTTTTAAGTTTGGCGATTCCTGGCAGCAGATCAAGTTCATCATGCACCACCAGTACTTCGTCCGCAGTAATTTTATAAAAGTGTGCAAATGCGCCGACCGACTGGCCGGAGCGATTCATGAAGGTTTGGGGCTCCAGCAGCCAGACTTCTTGCGCGTTAATGCGTGTTTTAGCCAGCAACGCCTTGAAGTCAGCCTTACGTTGAAGGCTACAACCCAAGTCTTGCGCCAGATTGTCGACTAGCCAGAAACCGGCGTTATGACGGGTTTGTTCGTATTCCGGGCCGGGATTGCCGAGGCCGACGATGAGGCGAATAGACATGAGTTTCCGAATAAAGCGTAATGATGTTTTGAGGCGATAAAACCTAAAATGCGTTATTGCGTCGCGTAAATGCTGCACGTTAGCGTTTGATGCGCCTTATTTAGCGCTGACGATGCGGTGCCAATGCGCGGCAAACTGGCTAGATTATGCGGATGTTGCGTTTTCTCGTCCACTTTTGATGGTAAAAAGGATGAGGGTAATGACTATGCATGTCTAAAATTGACGCAACAATAAAAAACCCGCCACGAAGGCGGGTTTTTCGTGCCACAAAATGTGCTGGCGAATAGTACGTTACTGGCTAATTACTTCTTTTCAGCGGCTGGTGCAGCTGCGGCGACTGGCGCTTCAGCTTCTACTTTACCAGCTGGGATCGCTGCAGTAGCGACGGTCAGATTTTCTTGGCTGACAACTGTTACGCCGTTAGGCAGTTTCAGGTCGGCCAGGTGGATCGAGTGACCGACTTCAAGAGCGGCCAGATCAACTTCAACGAACTCTGGCAAATCTTTTGGCAAGCATGAAATGTCCAGGTCAGTCAAAACGTGGCTGATGATACCGGCCGACAATTTCACTGCTGGGGACACGTCTGCGTTGACAAAGTGCAGTGGCACTTTAACGTGGATTGCTTGAGTCGCGTCTACGCGTTGGAAGTCAGCGTGCAGCACCAATTGTTTGTACGCGTGGACTTGGAAGTCGCGCAACAACACTTTTTGGACTACGCCGTCAATTTCCAGATCCAGGATCGACGAGTGGAATGCTTCTTTTTTCAACGCGTGGTAAAGCGCGTTGTGGTCTAGCGACAGATTAACTGGCGCTTCTGTACCGCCGTAGACGATAGCAGGTGTTTGGCCGGCAATACGCTGGCGGCGGCTCGCTCCGGTCCCCAGGTCTTTGCGTACAAATGCGATAACTTTCATTTTTAAAGCTCCAATATTGCAAAACTTGCGTCTTGCGGTAAAAATCCCCCGCGACCAGAGGATTTAAGTATGTCTTTGTGCAGGGAAATCCCACATCAAAGGTTCTACATTCTTACGATTCAGCGAATAGCGACATGACTGAATCGCCCTTGCTAATACGTTTAAAGGTTTCAGCCAGCAATTCCGCGCATGACAACTGGCGAATTTTGCTGCAGGCTTTTGCTTCGGCGGTGAGCGGAATTGTGTCGATCACCACGAGTTCGTCTAACGGCGAGTTGGCAATGCGCTCAAGGGCAGGGCCGGATAATACCGGGTGCGTACAATAAGCCACGACTTTCTTCGCGCCACGTTCTTTCAATACTTCAGCTGCTTTGGTCAGGGTGCCGGCGGTATCCACCATGTCATCCATAATCACGCAGTTACGGCCTTCGACTTCACCAATGATGTTCATGACTTCCGACACATTGGCTTTTGGACGACGTTTGTCGATGATAGCCAGATCGCAGTTCAGGCGTTTTGCCAGTGCGCGGGCACGTACGACACCGCCTACATCTGGAGAAACAACCAGCAAATCGTCATAGTTCTTGCTGACCAGATCGCCCAACAAAATTGGCGACGCATAGATGTTATCAACCGGAATATCGAAGAAGCCTTGAATTTGATCAGCGTGCAGATCCATAATCAGGACCCGTTCAACGCCGGCTTCTTGCAGCATATTGGCAACTACTTTGGCTGAAATCGCCACACGCGCTGAGCGTGGACGACGATCTTGCCGTGCGTAGCCAAAATAAGGAATCGCCGCAGTGATGCGACCAGCAGAAGCGCGCTTTAGTGCATCGACCATTAGCATGATTTCCATCAGGCTATCGTTGGTCGGTGCGCAGGTCGATTGCAGAACGAAGACGTCTTTTCCGCGCACGTTCTCGTTGATCTCAACTGCTATTTCGCCATCAGAAAACTTGGTGACGTTAGCTTTGCCCAGCGGAATGCCGAGCTGTTTGGCGACTCCAATAGCTAGTTCCGGGTTTGCGTTGCCGGTAAAAACCATAAGGTTTTCGAGTGCCATGGAGATCCCTGAGTACAGTCGTTAAAAAGTTGAAAAGCCGACAATGCCCGACTGTGACAGTCTTGCGTTGGCGGCTTATTTTTTGTATCGTCGTGTTTTGCGCGTCACTATCGGCTAATTGCTGCCAGATAGCTTGCTGGTTTCTTTTAATACTTGGTGTTACTTGTTTTGTACTATCACGGGATAGTACTGAAAACTTAATGGCAGGGGAGGAAGGACTCGAACCTTCGAATGCTGGAATCAAAATCCAGTGCCTTAACCAACTTGGCGACTCCCCTACGCAACTTATAGCCTGTCATGATCAATCGCTATGTTAGCAATTGTCTTGCATTCATGACCAGCGAATCGGGTGCAGATTATAGCAAATCTTTTAAAGGATGGAAGCTAATTCCTTTCGCTTTCCAACTTTTCCAGTGCTGAGGTACTAACTTCAGTACTTCGTCTGCTTGTTTTTCTTGCGCGAAGGCACAAAAAACGCATGCACCGGAACCGGTCATTCTTGCATCTCCGTATGTCTCTAGCCAATTAATAGCTTCGGCAACAGCGGGAAAAAGTCTGGCGGCAACGATTTGTAAATCATTCTTTCCGAAGCAATTCTGATGCCCTGAAAAGTCCGCTATTTTGACTAATTTTGTGTCCCGTGTCAATTCTTCTGACGAAAAAATTAACGATGTCGGAATTTGAACACCCGGCTCTATGACGATGTACCAGCAATCCGGGGTTGCTACGGGTTGTAAGGATTCGCCGATACCCTCGGCGAAAGCGTTCTGGCCAAAGATGAAAAAGGGCACATCAGCCCCTAATTGCAAGCCAATTGCCATCAATTCAATGCGGCTGAAGCCAGCATCCCATAGCTGGTTTAGCGCGATCAAGGTGGTCGCCGCATCGGAGGAGCCACCGCCCAGACCGCCGCCCATCGGCAATATTTTGTTAATAGTGATGCTGGCACCGGGGATTTTGCGGCCTGTCTTTTGCTGTGCCGCAGCCTGGAGCAGCTTTGCTGCCCGCACAATCAGGTCGGTTTCTGCCGGAACGCCGGGGATATCGGACATTCGCTGGATCACGCCGTCATCGCGTGTTTCGAAATCCAGCATATCGCCGTGGTCGAGCAACTGAAATACTGTTTGCAGCAAGTGATAACCGTCCGGTCGCCGCCCGTTAATGTGTAAAAAAAGATTTAATTTAGCGGGGGCGAGGCAGTTATTGAGCGAACGTGACATAGAAAATTCGATGGTAAGTTTTGACGAGTGCGGGCAATAACAACGATTACTTCCGTTGCAATCAAGTTGACTGCAGCGAAAGTGGTCAGTGCGCTTGTGCGCTATCGATCACGATACGGATGGCAACCTGACCTGCTTGCTCGGTATTGCGCGACAGGTCGATACGTTTCGGATAGCTGCCGGCGATGCCGCTGGAACCGTCTACGGTTTGCCAGCCGACATATTGCAATAGCCAATGATCGGCTGTCGTAATATTGCTTGCGCTGCTGTCGCTCGCCGGACTGAGATTGAAGCGTTTGCCATTGGCGTCTGCACCAAAGCCTTGCAGCCAGTCACGCAGGCCAGCGATGGGCAATGGCCAGCCTAGCGTTTGAGCCGTCAGCATGTCGACATCGGCCGCAGTGCGTAACGGTTGCCCCGCTTGATGCAGCGTGGATTGTTGCGGGGTGATATCAATGGTTGCCAGAGTTTGCCCTAAAGGGGACAGCACGGTGACGATTGTATGATCGCTGGTTTGCGACCAGGTGAAACTACCATGCACGGCTTGTTCTTTGCCATCCTGTTGATAGCGCACCGATAAGCGTCCACTCAAGTCAATCACCTGATGATATTCGCGCTGGCTGGTGCTGGTAACGGCTGCATTCGGCGTGGATGGCTGGTTGAGGCTGGCGCAACCGCTGATCGCCAGAGTAAAGGCGATCACCGCGCTGATGCCGACTATCTTGCGCATCATAGGTTGACACGCAAACGCGCCAGCGTGTTGTTCAATGACGCATTTTTAGGGTCTTTCGCCTTCACTTCGCGCCATAGTTTTTGGGCTTCGTCTTTTTGGCCCTTTGCCCACAAGACTTCACCCAGATGCACGCCGATTTCGACATCCGGCAACTTGGTATAGGCTGCGCGCAAGTTGGCTTCTGCCTCGGTCAGATTGCCTAGTCGGAATTGGACCCAGCCCATGCTATCCATAATAAATGGGTCTTGCGGTGCCAGCGATAGCGCTTTTGTGATGAGCGTCAAAGCTTCCGGCAGTCTGACGTTACGATCGGCCAGTGAATAACCCAGTGCGTTATAAGCTTGCTGACTGTTTGGCGCTAGCGCGATCAGTTTGCGCAGAGACGATTCCATCACAGGGATGTTGTCGAGTTTTTCTGCCACCATCGCGTAGTCGTACAATAAATCGGGATTTTTGGGGTAGTGTTTGAGTTCCACTTCCAATACTCGCAGCGCTTCGATGTTGCGATTCGCGTCGCGTAAAAATTGTGCGTCAACTTGCGCCACCTGAACTTCTTCGGCTTCGCCATTAGCTTCGATTTGCGCAAGAACTTGTCTGGCGCCGTCAACATCGCCGCGTTTGGCGATTAATTGCGCCCGACGGAGTTGTGTTTCGAAATAGGCTTCGCCGGGGCCGACTTTGGCCAGCCACTTCAGTGCGCCATCGATATCATTGCGTTCAGCGGCTATCTGGGCAAGAATTTGCAGCGCTTGGGTATTGTCACGATTTTCATCGGGATGCGCGGCCAGTTCATCGACGTAGGCAGTCAAATATTTTTCGGCCATTTTAGTGTCGCCGATTTGTGTGTTGAGCAGGCCTAACGCCAATAGCGTGGTCAAATCCTGTTTGTCGGTCTTGAGTAAAATTTCAAACTGGCTGCGCGCCAGATCGTAATCTTTTTGTTCGACCAGAATACGGGCATACGCGATCCGCACTTCACGCGCTTTCGGATGACCTTTCAGAAAATCGGTTAGCGCCCTCTGAGCGACTATTTTGTCTGGCGCGACTTGCGCAACTGTCAAAATAGCGAGTTCGGAATCCGGTTTTATTTTCAACGCCAGATTCGCCTCTTCAACTGCACGTGCGCTGTTGCCATTGGCAAAAGCGGCTTGCGCTAGTGCCAGATGCGCTTCAGACATCGTCATATACGGGGCTACGACCGCTTCCAGTACTGCCATGGCGGCGGGCTTGTCTTGCGCCCGGCTGAGTAATCGCTGCACCTGAAACATCATTAATCCACGCGTTTGCGGTGTCGCTTCTCGGACCCGCTGCTCAAACAGCGGCTGCGCTTCAGTCAGATTGTTGGCCAGCATCAGAAAGCCTAGGTAATACTGGGTCGCTTCTTCTGAATCCGGGGCCAATGTATGCCATAGACGAATCGCTACTAATGCATCGCCTGCCTGTTTGCCGCTGAGTGCCATTTCGGCAGCGCGGCGTGCAAGGCGGGGATCGCGTGTCTCTTGTGCAACGCCCATCAAAGTGACATAGCCGGACTGCCAGTTACCGCGCTGAAAGGCGATTTCCGAGCTGACTACTTTGAATAGAATTTCACCGCTTAGATTGACTGACGGCAAGTGCTCTTCGGCGGTCTTGCCAGCGATATTGGTTTTAACGTCATCTGATTTGGCGGCGGCGGTTGCGCTTTGATCGGCGGGCGTATCTTTGGTCCCACTGGTGCTATTGGTTGGCGCCAGGCCTGCACATGCAGACAACAAGGTCGAGAGCGTTACAATGGCAAGAGCTTTTTTCAAGGCATTATCCTGATGGGCAAAGCGGATTTATAGGGCTGTTCTAAGATTGCTGACGGAACTCAGCTTGGCTGAGTCCGGGATTTTTAACGTAATCCTGATTTTACGCCCAACGCGCTTGGAATGTGCGACTGTGCTTGCCGGTATCGTGGAATACGATGTAACTGTTTGTGAGCGACCTTAAAAGACTGTGAAAGACGGAATTTATCCCCAAATTAATGCTAACGGCCACGTGATGGGTATAGACGTATGTCAAGTTCCCATCGCAGAAACACCGGTTTACTGGAATAATTTGCCCAAGTTCTAAACGCACCACTGCGTTTGACGTGTTATCACCTAGTTGTTCAACTTTTTTGACTGCCTTTGCGTTATGCCTGAACTCCCGGAAGTTGAAGTAACAAGACGTGGCGTTGCGCCGCATCTCGAAGGCCGAATAGTCTCCGAAGTGGTTTTTCGTCGTAGCGGACTACGTTGGCCTTTTCCAGCCGATTTATCGTCGCAATTAAGCGGCCGGACTATTCGCGCCACCGGTCGGCGCGGCAAGTATTTATTGATCCATTTTGATCATGGCACATTGATCGTCCATTTGGGCATGTCTGGAAATTTGCGGATTATGCCGTTGGCAACGCTCCCGAAAAAGCATGATCATTTCGATTTGGTCGTCGGCCAGCAGTTAATGCGGATGACCGATCCCCGACGTTTTGGTGCTGTACTCTGGCACGCTCTCGAAGACGGACCGATAGCGCAGCACGTATTGCTGGCTAAACTTGGGCTAGAGCCGCTGGAAGACATTTTCTCGGGCGAGATTTTGTATCAACAAACGCGCAATCGCAGCGCGCCCATCAAGCAGGTATTGCTGGCTGGCGATATCGTGGTTGGTGTCGGTAATATTTATGCGTGTGAAAGTCTGTTTCAGGCGGGGATTAATCCAAAGACGGCAGCGCATCGGATCGGCAAGGCGCGGTATGTCAAATTGGCGAGCGCGATTCGCGATATTCTGACACGCGCAATCGAAAAGGGCGGCAGCACCCTGCGTGATTTTGTCGGTGCCGACGGGCGCACCGGCTACTTCCAGCAGAGTTATTTCGTTTATGATCGTGCCGATCAGCCATGCCGTGTGTGCGGCGCACTGGTAGAGCAGATCAAGCAGGGGCAGCGCTCCACTTTTTACTGTAAAACCTGTCAAAAATAATAACGCTGCAGACGTAATGCGTAATGCGTAATGCGTAATGGGTAATCAGTAAAGTGGGATGGCAATTGCAGCAGTAACGGATTCAACCAATGGGAGTTGGGCAGGTGAGTAATCTTATTCAGGAATTTCAGGAATATAGCGATTGGCGAACGGCTGTAGCCAATGCCCTAACACGCTATCAGACCTGGATTGTCGGTGCAAATTTAGAGGATAGCGTAAGCGATCAGCGCATTGCCCGAGCATTGCAGCGACTGGCAGACGATAAATTATCGATAGCGTTTATTGCCGAGTTTTCGCGTGGTAAATCAGAGTTGATTAATGCGATATTTTTTGCCGCCTATGGGCAGCGGATTCTGCCATCATCGGCTGGTCGCACGACGATGTGCCCGACAGAGTTGCTATACGATGCTTCCTTTCCTTCCTGCATCCGCTTGCTGCCGATAGAAACGCGTGCCGATATGCAGGCGACCAGCGACTATAAAGCAGCTCCGCCGCATGTCTGGACCGTGTTGCCGCTGGATATTTCATCCGTGGATGGCATGCTGGAAGCGTTCAAGCAAGTCAGTCTGACAAAATGGGTATCGGTAGAAGAGGCCACGCTGTACGGTCTGTATGACGAATGCGATCCTGATACGGTGCTGGCACGCGATGCGCAAGGGCGTGTGCAAATCTCACAATGGCGTCATGCCATCGTTAACTTCCCGCATCCTTTGCTAAAGCAGGGTTTGGTGATCATCGATACGCCGGGATTGAATGCGATCGGCACCGAGCCTGAACTGACACTGAATTTGATTCCGAATGCGCATGCAGTTTTGTTTGTGCTGGCCGCCGATACTGGCGTGACCAAAAGCGACATCGATATCTGGCGCCATCATATCGGTAACGGCGCAGGGCGCATGGTGGTGCTGAATAAAATTGACAGCATGTGGGATGCCTTGCGTTCGGAGGAGGAAATCGAGCGTCAAATTGCGGAGCAGGTGGCGACAGTGGCGCGTACGCTTGGCGTATTGCCCGCGCAGGTGTATCCGGTGTCAGCGCAAAAAGGGTTGGTGGGAAAGATTAACGTGGAGCCAGCATTGCTGGAAAAAAGCCGTTTGCCTGCGCTTGAGAATGCGCTGGTGCAGGGTTTGATTCCCGCGAAACGCGATATCGTCTGCGCGCAATTAATTGCCGATATCAATCCATTGATGCTGACAAAGCAAGCCAATCTGGCTGCCCGCATGCGCAATACATTAGATCAATTACAAGAGCTAAAAAGTCTGCGCGGGAAAAATAAAAAAATCATCAGCTACATGATTAAACGTGTCGATATCGAGAAAAAAGAATTTAATCAAAGTTTGCTGAAATTGCAGGGAACGCGGACAGTCTTTGCGCGTTTATCTTTTGGTGTGTTTGAAACCCTCGGCATGGGTATGCTAAAAGAAGAAATTCGCCTGACAAGGATGGCGATGGAAACCAGTAAATTTACCGTCGGCTTTCGTTCCGCTGTAAAAAATTTCTTTGATCAGGCGCAGGCTAATTTGACTGATTCAGGTAAAAAAACCGATGAAATCGCAGAAATGATGTCGGTGATGTACCGTAAATTTTCGACCGAGCATGGATTGGCATTGACGACGCCGATGCCTTTTTCGTTAGATAAATATCGTGAGGAAATCAGTCTTATCGAAGCCGCTTATCGCCGTCAGTTCGGTGCTATTACATTACTCAGAACGGGTCAGGCGGTATTGATGGAGCGATTTTTCGATGCCATTGCATCCCGCGTCAGAATGAGTTTTCTGCAAGCCAATCGTGATGTGGATGCATGGCTGAAAGTGGTCATGGCACCGCTGGAAGAGCAATGTCGCGTGCACAAATTGCAACTTAAGCAGCGGCTGGAAGCGATTGAACGTGTGCACGAAGCGGTCGGCAGTCTGGAAGAGAAAATTGCCTCTATGGAACACTTATACGCTGCGCTGGAAGCCCAAAAAGATATGCTGAATATCCATGAAGAAGCGCTGATAGCGGCGCTCGGACCCAAGTTGGCATTGTTGAGAGTAGCTGCATAAATGAAACGTGTATTCAATACAGAAGTTGCTGGTATCGCCGCGATTGGCGATAAGATTAATCCTGCTGGTGTGGCTGCCGCATCAGCGCAAAATAATGCCGCGCAATTGTTTGTCGATCCGACATTTTCAGATGCGGTGATCCGCTGGCAGAAGCAGCATGGCAGACACGCTTTGCCTTGGCAAAATACGCGCGATCCCTATCGTGTCTGGCTCTCTGAAATTATGCTGCAGCAGACGCAGGTGGCAGCGGTTATTCCTTACTATCAAAAATTTATGTCGCGGTTTCCAGACGTGCAAAGCCTGGCCGCCGCACCCAGCGAAGACGTGATGGCGCATTGGGCCGGGCTGGGTTATTACACCCGCGCCCGCAATCTGCATCGTTGTGCTCAGCGCGTGGTGGCGGAGTATGGCGGCGTATTTCCGCATGATCCGCTGTTACTCGAAGATTTGCCCGGCATCGGACGCTCGACCGCTGCCGCCGTTGCGGCATTTTCGTATGGCGTGCGTGCGGCGATTTTGGATGGCAATGTCAAGCGCGTGTTCGCGCGCGTATTTGGTATCGACGGCTATCCCGGTGCCAAACAAATTGAAGAGCCGATGTGGCGGCGTGCAGTGGCGTTGTTACCAGAGCAGGGCGTTGAATCGTATACGCAAGGATTGATGGATTTAGGGGCGACGCTTTGTACGCGCAGCAAGCCGTCTTGCACAACCTGTCCGCTGGCACAGCGTTGCGTCGCATTAGCGACTGATCGTGTAGCAGAGTTGCCAGTGCGTAAGCCTAAGAAAGCGATTCCAGAAAAACAAACCGGAATGGTGGTGATCGTAGATGGTCAGCAAGTACTGTTGGAGCAGCGTCCTGATAGCGGTATTTGGGGTGGATTATTGTCGTTGCCGGAGTTCGATATGACGGAGGATATTACGTCATCCGTGATGCGGGTAACGGCACCGTTTGGGGCCGTCGCGTCGTGCGAACCGTTGCAGTCGTTCATGCACGTCTTCACGCATTTCAAACTACATATTTCGCCGTTTGAAATCAAGCTTGAGCGTCGCTTGCATATGGCGGCGCAGTCGTCGCACGTCTGGTATGCGGCGGACAAATTGGCTGATGCACCATTACCCGCGCCGGTTAAAAAGTTATTGTTGGCGGTGTTTCGCCAATCTGATCTTTTTGCTTGAGTTTGTTTGAAGTTTTGACATTCAGTCTGCCACCTTTGGAAAGCAGACTGCCGTCTAACTTAGTTGGCGATGGCGGCGCACGACACGCTCGCTAGTTTCAAAATGCTTTGCTAAATGTTCGACCATGTAGACCGAACGGTGCTGACCGCCTGTACAACCGATGGCAACGGTTAAATAACTACGATTGTCCTTTTTAAATGAAGGCAACCATTTGGTAATAAAGTCGGTGATATCGTTGAGCAATTCCGCGACCATCGGCAGTTCGTCGAGAAATGCGATGACCGGTTGATCGCGACCATTCAGTGGCCGTAGCACCGGATCGTAATGCGGGTTAGGTAGCACGCGAACATCGAATACCAGATCGGCATCCAGCGGCACGCCATGTTTGAAAGCGAATGATTCGAACAACAACGTCAGCGGTGCATGTTCGGTATCGACCAGACCTTTGATCCAGCTGCGGAGTTTGTTGGTGCTTAAATCGGAGGTGTCGATGATATGACCGAGGCCCTCAATCTCCACCAGCAACTCACGTTCATTGACGATGCATTCAGTCAGTGTCAGACGGTCGGAAGGATTTTGACCTGGACGGAGACGATGCGACAGCGGATGACTGCGGCGCGTTTCTGAAAAACGTGCAATCAGCGCTTCGGTCTGCGCCGTCAGGAAGAAAACCTTAACGTCGTGACCTTCTGCTTTGAGCTTTTGAATATCGGAAGGCAAGCCAGCTAACGAATCGGCACTGCGTGCATCGGTCGCCACAGCGAGCATTTGCACGCCTTCATTGATGCGGGTTGCAACTAGTTCGCGGAGTAATGTCGGCGGCAGATTGTCGACACAGAAATAGCCAGCGTCCTCAAGAACGCGCAGGGCGACTGATTTGCCAGAGCCGGAAATACCGGTGATGAGAATTATGCGCATGGACTTATCATACCGTAACAGTTGTTTTGAAGTACGGTTTATGAAAAAATTGGCTGAACATTGCCGTTATTTGCTAGCGAAATACGCGCTTAAATTACCCAAAATTGTTCTCTTATAAAGTCTATTAATTTCAGAGCAATGACAAGGCCATTATTATCTGGATTGCAAAAAAATGGCCCATCGAAAATTATCGATGGGCCATTTTATTATGACTGTCAGATGCACAATTGTTGCACTACGGTTAGTAGATATCGCTCTCGCTATCCATCACTGCGCGCTGACGCGCAATGAAGTCTTTGAGGGTATCAATCCCGCGTAATTGCAGAATAGTGTTGCGCACCGCTGCTTCGAGCAATACCGCGATATTGCGACCGGCTGCGACAGGAATGATCACTTTGCGAACAGGTAAGCCCAGCACATCATCGTAGTGGGCATCGAGCGGCAGACGTTCGTAGTTTTCTTCGAGTGTTGCGCGGCGTACCAAATGCACGATCAGTTTCAGGCGCATTTTGCGACGGACCGCAGTTTCGCCGAAGATGGTTTTGATATCAAGCAAGCCAAGGCCGCGTACTTCTAACAAATTCTGCAGCAGCGGCGGGCAGCGTCCCTCGATCATGTTGGGCGCAATTCTTGCAAATTCGACGGCATCATCGGCGACTAAACCATGACTACGCGAGATCAGTTCCAATCCTAGTTCGCTTTTACCCAGACCGGATTCGCCAGTGATCAGGACGCCGACGCCAAGCACGTCCATGAAAACGCCGTGCATCGTAATACGCTGCGCCAGTTTCTTGGACAGATATACACGCAGATAATCGATCACTTGCGCTGCGGGCAACGGCGTCGAAAATAAAGGAATATTTTTTTCGTCGCAGACTTCCAGAATATCGGGCGGCGTTGCCAATCCTTGCGCGATGATAAATGCGGGCGGCACGCCAGCCACTAATTCTGAGGTTTGATAGGCCCGCGAGGTTTCGGACAGGCGTTTGTAGTATTGGGTTTCTTGATGTCCAAACACTTGAATTCGTCCGGGATGGATCAAATTCAGATGGCCGACCTGATCAGCAGCGGATGCCGCATCACCCGAAATCAATCGCTCGCCACCGGGGAAGCCGGCAAACCAGCCTAGCTGCAACGATTCGCGATTGTCTTCGTAGAGTTGTTGAATGGAGAGCGGAGTGCTTGAGGGCATAAGAAAGGTCGAGGTGCGTTCTGCTAGTCGCTAATCGCTAAGTGAGTCGAAATGTCATCCCAGACTTTTTGGGCTAATCGATTATGGCGTATTTTGCCGTATTTTAGGATGCATTTTCGGTATTCATCGGCTGCCATGTCACCAGCCTTGCATGTACTGAAAGTGGCTCAGGATCGGTATTGAGAATATCGCGGAAAGCATCGCTAGAGAACATTTCAGCGACTTCGGAAAGGATTTCCAAATGATGCTGCGTCACGTTGTCCGGGACTAGCAAAAATACCAGCAAACTAACCGGTTCGCCATCCGGCGATTCAAACGGAATCGGCTGTGCCAGTCGAACAAAAGCTGCTAGCGGCGCCTTTAAACCTTTAACCCGCCCGTGCGGTACGGCGACGCCGTGACCAAGGCCGGTAGACCCCAGGCGCTCACGTGCAAACAGGTTATCGGAAACGGTGGAACGGGCAATGCCGCAGTTGTTTTCGAAAATTAGTCCAGCTTGCTCGAAGGCACGTTTTTTACTGGAAACTTCCAAATCCAGCACGATATTTTGTGCTGGCAGGATTTTTGCAAGATTAGTCATTTTACGAAGTGGTTTTTTGCATCATAGGGATCTTGAGCAGAATTATAGGCCTGAATTTGGTGCCTAGCACTCAAGAGTCTGCCTGCTGCGCAGAATCGCAGCGAAATAGGGGATTATTTCGTTTATTTTATGCGATTCCCTGATGGACCGAGCCAAACTTCGACGGATTAGTTATTGCAAAATGGCTAAGTAACGATAGGCCTGCGCTCTATTGAACTTGGAAGCGTGCAAATATCAGCAAAACGTCACCGTTACCTTTGTTTCCTGAAAGGCGCGGCACGTAAGACACCATCAATTTAGCTTTTTTTGTTCCGATGCCAGCCAGAGGCAAAGGTAGTGGAAATGGAAATCCGCCGAAGTAATCCTGACGGCTCACCAGCATGGCGGTGTAACCAGCGCTGACTTCAAGCGGCGTTTTAGGGACATTAAAGACCCATTCGTAAGCGTAGCCAGCCATCAATTGCGGTTTGAAATGGGAATCGCGGATGCCGAAAAAATAGAGTGATTCGTCGTTTCCATCAGCGTTTCGGAAGGTACGCCCGCCGCCGATACCCCAAGCCTTCTCGTTTAGTTCTCTAATGCGCTCTGGTGTGTAAGTATTGCGGCCATGATAGGCATAACCGGAAAGATAGACTTCTTCAGCGCCATTGTCGGCGATATTGCCGAGCCGGTCTTTTGTTTGTTGCCACCAGCCGACGCTGCCGGTAGTGCTGTTCGTGCTGGCTGGTTCAGTAGTAGTTTCTTGCGCATACGCTGTCGACAGCAACAGAAAAGTGGTAAGGGCTGCCAGGCAGGATGAAAGAAATTTTCGGGGCATATCGGACTCGTAAGACGTATAGGGAATGTTAAAAAATAATGTTTTCGCGCGGCAAATGCCAGCTGGCAGGCGTGCGCGCTCGCGCAAACCGAACCGGTGCGGAAAATGTTTTTTTATAACTATTTTGGCAAAAAAACTGCGCGCCAATAGGTGTTATTGACGCGCTTGACGCAGATTGGACGGCGGTGGTCCAGAAAAGTTGCAGCGCCACGGATTGATGTCTAATCCGCCTCGACGGGTATAACGCGCATAGACCGAAAGCTTTTGCGGGGCGCAGTGTTGCATGATATCCATGAAAATGCGTTCAACGCATTGCTCATGGAATTCGTTATGGTCACGAAAACTGATCAAATACTTAAGTAAACCTTCTTGATCAATAGGCGTGCCGATATAGTGAATCTGTACGCTGCCCCAATCCGGTTGGCCGGTTACCAGGCAATTTGATTTAAGCAAGTGTGATACTAGCGTTTCATCCACCGGCACAGCATGCCGGTCGGTTTTCAATAGGGTTGGCATCGGCTGATAGTCAGTGACTTCGATATCCAGACGATCCAACAGCAAACCTTGCGGCTCCTTGATGACCTGACGCGAAAACATGTCAGCGGTAGTCAATATAACCTGCACCGTCGCACCAAAGCCAAGCGACAGATCCGTGCGTAATAACGCCAAAAGTGCCTCGGTATCGGCCAATTTAGTTTGATTGAACGAGTTTAGATACAACTTGAACGACTTCGATTCGATAATATTCGGGGAGTCGGCCGGGGCTGTGATCGTAGCGATGGCGACTTGTGGTTTGCCACGGAGATTGAGCCAGGAGACTTCGTAAGCATTCCAGATATCGACGCCAAAAAACGGCAATGTGCCGTGAATGCCGATTTCTTCCCGTTTACCTTGCCGCGCGATAGGAAACAACAGTGTCGGATCGTATTCCGCTTTATAAGCGGCGGGTTTGCCTAATGGCGAGAATTCTGGCGTATTGGGAGCGGTCATGGCGTATAGCAGTACTTAAAGACAGCATTTTGCCAGATTACCGGCTAGACCGGATTGGGATGGTGCAATGATGGTGCCATGGATAGGATTTACGTGGGAAGGGAGGTTTTTGTCTGCAAAACCCAACGTTGCAGCCTAGGATAATAAGAAACAATCCGTGATTGTATCTGGCAAAGCGCGTTCAACGCGATAAAACAGCAAGGACATGTCGTAACAACGGAGAGTCACTAAACCTTTTTGCCAACCCGCTTCGTATTTATAAATACAGAGAATCGAAACAGGGCGCACTGAAAAATCGTAGGCTAATCAGTGCGCCCATAAAAAAGGGCTTGGCTTATCTACACTGCGATGTCCCTCTTACTACTATTTATCCTAAAAATAGCTTATAAACCGGATTTTCGCTTTCGTCCCAGTAGCGGTAACCCATGCTGGCCAAAAATTCACGGAATGCTTTCATTTCTTTTTTCGGCACTTGCAGGCCGGTCAAAATACGGCCGACATCGCCACCCTGACTACGATAATGGAACAGACTTATATTCCAGTTAGGGGCCATGCAATTCAGAAAACGCATCAACGCGCCGGGACGCTCAGGAAATTCAAAGCGGTATAGCAGTTCGTCGTGCGCCAACTGACTTTTGCCGCCGACCAGATGGCGGATATGCACCTTGGCCAGTTCGTCATGGGTCAGATCGAGCGTACTAAAACCATGTTTTTCGAAGTTTTTTGCGATCTGCCCGGATTCGTCGCGGGTGGAGATTTGTACGCCGACAAATATGTGAGCCGCCTGTTCGTCGCTGATCCGATAGTTGAATTCGGTGACGTTACGGTCGCCGACAATCTCGCAAAAGCGTCGGAAGCTGCCGCGCTCTTCCGGTATTGTGACGGCAAATACGGCTTCGCGTGACTGACCGACATCGGCCATCTCGGAGACGAAACGCAGCCGGTCAAAATTCATGTTGGCACCCGAGGCGATGGTGATCAACGTCTGATTCTTGATCGGCTTGCGCGTGCCTTTGGCGCGTTCGATGTAAGCTTTTGCTCCGGCCACCGATAAGGCGCCGGACGGCTCCAGAATGCTGCGCGTGTCTTGAAATACATCTTTGATTGCCGTGCAGACGGCGGCGGTATCCACCAAAATAACTTCATCGATATACAGTTTAGCCAAGCGGAAGGTTTCTTCGCCTACCAGTTTGACCGCAGTACCATCGGCAAATAGCCCGACATCGCCCAAGGTGAGGCGACGACCGGCTTGCAAACTGCGCGCCATAGCGTCCGAATCGATGGTTTGAACGCCAATGATCTTGATTTCAGGACGAACTGCTTTGACGTAGGCCGCAATCCCGGCGATCAGGCCGCCGCCGCCGATAGGGACGAAAATAGCATGAATCGGCCCGGCATGCTGACGCAAGATTTCCATGCCGACAGTGCCCTGACCAGCGATCACGTGCGGATCGTCAAACGGATGCACAAAGGTTAGTTTGTGTTTCTTTTCCAGCGTTAGCGCGTGGTTATAGGCATCGGTGTAAGAATCGCCGAACAGCACAACTTCGCCGCCGCGCGCGCGCACGGCGTCCACCTTGACCAATGGGGTAGTCGTCGGCATCACGATCATGGCACGGCAGCCCAACTTGGCCGCTGAGAGTGCTAGCCCTTGGGCGTGGTTACCGGCTGAGGCGCAAATCACGCCGCGTTTCAATTGCTGCGGCGTCAGGCTCGCCATCTTGTTATAGGCGCCGCGCAACTTAAAACTAAACACGCTTTGCATATCTTCGCGTTTAAAATAAATCTGATTCTCAAACTTCCCTGACAGAGTAGGCGCTAGCTCAAGCGGCGATTCCTGCGCAACGTCATAGACGCGGGCGGTCAAGATTTTTTGCAAATAATCTGTAGTCATAGTCAGGTCAAATTAGCGTTGCGACAGGCTCCCAGGCCGCAAACGTCAGGTCAGGTTTCAGGAATATCTGATATCAAGAGAGCCGATCATTATAATGGACGGCTTTGCGCATTGGCGCGAATGGTTAGAAGAACGCGTTTCTGGCGTTTGTTTTAAGAGAACAGGCGATTTTTTCACTGCAATACTATTGAGTTTTTATGATCGAATCCGCAGTTGTTTGGGTGTTAGGCGTGCTGGCGGTGCCGACCATTGGTTTATGGTCCGTATTCATCGTCAGTTTTGTGTCGGCGACCTTATTGCCGATGGGCTCTGAGCCGGCAGTGTTTGCCGTCATCAAAGCCAATGCGGCGCTATATTGGCCGGTAATTTTTGTGGCGACCGCGGGCAATACGCTCGGCGGCGCATTGGATTATTGGATGGGCTACAGTGCCAAGAAAGCTTTTGCGCGTGAACGTAAGACACGCTGGTTTCATTGGTTAGAGCGGTACGGCCCTAAAACCATGCTGTTAAGCTGGTTGCCGATCATTGGCGATCCGCTCTGCACCTTGGCTGGCTGGTTGCATTTGCCGTTTTGGCCGAGCGTGCTGTACATGGCCATTGGAAAATTTTTACGCTACATCGCGATGACTTGGTTGCTGCTATCGGTACCGGATGGCTTCTGGCGGCAGGTGGCGCATTGGTTGTTCTAAAAAGGACTTACGCAAAATCACCTCTGCGGCATTGTGCCTTGGCCGTTTTTGGCGACTCCGTACTAGCGTACTGTCTTCGTTCGCAGATTTGGCATGTTCGTTGCGGGAACAAACTTGCGTAGGCGCGAGGAAGCTCTAAGTAAGTCAGACCGCCAGACCACTCAAAAATACGCTCGCCAATGCCGGTGTTATGAGTAGCACGACCAGCGCGGGCAGAATACGCACTTGCCAAGGCTGGGCGCTGAGAAGGTGGGAAAGACCAGAGTAACGATTATTGAGAACTTGTTTGCCGGTATTCATGATTGCGCTCCATTTTGATGACAACGGGAATAATTTAGCCCTTAGATGCAGCGTATTCAGCAAGGGTGATGACGATTTCATCAACTACATTGGTTAAAAGTGAATACCACATAGCAGGCTTTCTGAAATTGATTGATGGAATAATTATAGATTAATACTATTGATATTTATAAGTTGATTGTTTATATCAATTAAATTGCTTATTTCTATGCCTGGTTGTGTCGTTGGCAACACAGCTGACGCCGCACAAACACTAGCTTGCCGTCGCGAGTCTTATCTATAGGCTAAAATGCTTATTCAGCGGCAGCCTACTTCCCAAATAAATGAACGCCCCAGTACAAATCCAAGCCTTATTATCAGATGTGCCGAATGGCGCAACCCCTACGCGCTTGCGCGAAATCCCCTATAACTACACGTCGTTTTCGGATCGCGAAATCGTGATTCGTCTACTCGGCGAGGCTTCGTGGGCCTTGCTCGACGAATTACGTTCCAAGCGGCAGACCGGTCGTTCGGCACGGATGTTGTACGAAGTATTAGGTGATATCTGGGTCGTCAGGCGCAATCCGTATTTGCAAGATGACATGCTCGACAATCCTAAACGTCGTCAGGCATTGATCGATGCACTGAACCATCGCTTGGCGGAAGTTGACAAGCGGCGTTTGGATATCGCGCAAACCGAAGAGAGCGACGCAGACGCGGTTCGCCGCAACGCCAACGTCGAGGCGCTGGTGCAAGCTGCGCGTCTGGCGATTACTAAATTTTCAGACGAATTCCGTAAAACATACGATTTGCGCAAACGTACGAATAAAGTTTTGGGCCGCTACACCGCCAAAGATAATATTAAATTCGACGGTTTATCGCGTGTCTCGCATGTGACTGACGCCACCGACTGGCGCGTAGAGTATCCATTTGTGGTGCTGACACCAGACGGCGAAGATGAGATGGCCGGCTTGGTCAAGGGCTGTATCGAACTTGGGCTGACCATTATTCCTCGGGGCGGTGGCACTGGTTATACCGGCGGCGCGATTCCGCTGACGCCGTTTTCAGCGGTGATTAATACCGAAAAATTGGAGCAGTTGGGCGAAGTTGAAATGGCTATATTGCCCGGCCTCCAAACCGAATATGCGACCATTTTCTCCGGCGCGGGTGTTGTCACCAAGCGCGTCGCAGATGCGGCTGAGAAGGCTGGCTTCGTCTTTGCGGTGGACCCAACCTCGGCTTCGGCATCCTGCATCGGCGGCAATATCGCGATGAATGCGGGCGGCAAGAAGGCCTTATTGTGGGGCACTGCGCTTGATAATCTGGCTAGCTGGAGAATGGTCGATCCAAACGGCGACTGGCTGGATGTAACCCGTCTCGATCATAACCTCGGCAAAATTCACGACACGCCATTGGCGCGTTTCAAGCTGGAATGGCGTCATCCGGCAGCAAAAGGACATCCTGCAGAGGCTGTATTCAAGACCGAAATTCTGGAAATCCCCGGCCGTACTTTCCGCAAAGAAGGTTTGGGTAAAGATGTCACCGATAAATTTCTGGCGGGTTTGCCCGGCATTCAGAAAGAAGGTTGCGACGGCCTGATTACGTCGGGCGTGTGGATTTTGCATAAAATGCCAAAATTCACCCGTACCGTTTGTCTGGAGTTTTTTGGTCAGGCGCGGGATGCGATTCCGTCGATTGTTGAAATCAAAAACTATCTCGATAGCTTGCCAGCCAGAGGCGAAGGGTTTACGTCCATCCGCCTGGCCGGTCTAGAGCATCTGGATGAGCGTTATTTGCGCGCAGTCGGTTACTCGACCAAATCGAAGCGCGGCGTGTTACCGAAGATGGCATTGTTTGGCGACATTGTCGGCGATGATGAAAACGCTGTAGCGCATGCCGCTTCGGAAGTCGTCCGTCTGGCAAACAATCGTGTCGGCGAAGGTTTTGTTGCTGTTAGCCCGGAGGCACGCAAAAAATTCTGGCTCGATCGTTCACGCACTGCCGCGATTTCCAAACATACCAACGCGTTTAAAATCAACGAAGACGTCGTGATTCCGCTCAACCGCATGGGTGAGTACACCGATGGTATCGAGCGGATCAATATCGAGCTGTCGATTAAAAATAAACTTCAGTTGTTGGAGCAATTACAGCTCTTTATCGGCAATGGCAATCTGCCTTTGGGCAAAAGCGAAGATGCGGATGGCGACGACATCCCGGCAGCGGAACTACTGGAAGATCGGGTCCATCAGGCCGAAGAATTACTGCTAAAAACCAAGGCACGCTGGACCTATTTGCTGACGCAGCTTGATAAGCCATTGATAGAGGCTAAGGCCGAATTGGCAGTATTGGGTCTGGATCGTCTGAGTGCGGTGTTTGAAAAACGTTTGCTCGCGCAACCGGACGCTAGCCTGTTTGACGTGGTGCAGGATCGCACTGTCAGCGTGTCGTGGAAGCATGAAGTACGCGCGCAATTGCGGCAGATTTTTAGTGGAGGCGCGTTCAAATTGGTGTTGGATGAATGCACGGCGATCCACAAAAAAATACTGCGCGGTCGCGTGTTCGTGGCGCTCCATATGCATGCCGGTGATGGCAATGTCCACACCAATTTGCCGGTAAATTCCGACCATTACGAAATGCTGCAAGATGCACACGTTGCGGTTGCACGCATCATGAAGCTAGCGCGCTCGCTGGACGGTGTGATCTCGGGCGAGCATGGTATCGGCATTACTAAGCTGGAATTCTTGACCGAAGATGAAATAAAAGATTTTCGCGATTACAAAATCCGCGTCGATCCGGAAGGGCGCTTCAACAAAGGCAAGTTGTTGAATTTGCCGGGCCTCGAAGCAGATCTGAGCAATGCCTATACGCCATCGTTTGGCCTGATGGGGCACGAATCGCTGATCATGCAGCAAAGCGATATCGGCGCGATTGCCACTAGCATCAAGGATTGTTTGCGTTGCGGTAAATGTAAGCCAGTTTGCGCAACGCACGTTCCACGCGCTAATTTGCTGTATTCGCCGCGGAATAAAATTCTGGCGACATCGTTGCTAGTGGAAGCGTTTTTGTATGAAGAGCAGACCCGGCGCGGCATTTCGATCAAGCATTGGGAAGAGTTCGAAGACGTCGCCGATCATTGCACTGTCTGTCATAAATGTTTGACGCCATGCCCGGTCGATATCGACTTCGGTGAAGTGTCGATGAACATGCGCAATCTACTGCGCAAAATGAACAAAAAATCGTTTAATCCTGGTACGACGGCAGCGATGTTTTTCTTGAATGCCAAAGACCCTGCGACGATCAACATGACGCGCAAGGTAATGACAGATTGGGGCTTCAAGGCGCAACGTCTGGGAAATGATGTACTGAAAAAATTTGCCAAAAAGCAGACTAAAGCACCGCCATCGACAATCGGAAAAGCACCGATTAAAGAGCAGGTGATTCACTTCATCAACAAGAAAATGCCCGGTAATTTGCCGAAAAAGACGGCGCGTGCATTGCTGGATATTGAAGATGATAAAGTCATCCCGATTATCCGCGATCCACACACCACAACCGCCGAAACCGAAGCTGTATTCTATTTCCCCGGTTGCGGTTCGGAGCGTTTGTTCTCTCAAGTTGGCTTGGCGACGCAAGCGATGTTGTGGCACGTCGGCGTACAAACTGTGCTACCGCCGGGTTATCTGTGCTGCGGTTATCCGCAACGTGGTTCTGGCGATTTTGACAAAGCCGAGAAGATTATTACCGACAATCGCGTGCTGTTCCATCGCATGGCAAATACGCTGAATTACCTCGATATCAAGACTGTCGTGGTGTCTTGCGGTACTTGTTACGATCAGCTGCAAGGCTATGAGTTTGAGAAGATTTTCCCGGGCTGCCGCATCATCGATATTCACGAATATCTGCTGGAAAAAAATCTTAAATTGGAAGGCGTCAACGGCACGCGTTACATGTACCACGACCCTTGCCATTCACCGATGAAGTTACAGGATCCATTGAAAACGGTGAATGCACTGATTACGACTATCGATAATCAGAAGATCGAAAAAAATGAGCGTTGCTGTGGCGAATCCGGTACTTTTGGTGTGAGCCGCCCGGATGTCTCGACGCAAGTCCGCTTCCGCAAGGAAGAAGAAATGCTCAAAGGCGCTGATAAAGTACGTGCTGATGGCTTCGATGGTGAGGTCAAAATTCTGACTTCATGCCCATCTTGCTTGCAAGGCTTATCGCGTTACAACGATGATTCCGGCACCACTGCGGACTATATCGTGGTTGAAATGGCTAAGCATTTGTTAGGTGAAAACTGGTTACCGGATTACGTAGGCCGCGCCAACAACGGCGGTATCGAACGGGTTCTGGTGTAACTATGGCAGCCAACGCCGCGCTGTGTGAATTGTGCGTCAGTGAGGGCGGAGAAGTTCTGCGCCGCACTGAAAAATACAGGGTAGTCTTGGTAGATGATGCCAAATACCCTGGTTTTTGTCGGGTCATCTGGCACGCGCATGTCAAAGAAGTGACCGATTTATCGGCCGAAGATCGAGACGTCCTCATGCGCGCTGTGTGGCAGGTCGAGCAAACGCTACGCGTAGTGATGCAGCCGGAAAAAATTAATCTGGCGTGTTTCGGCAATATGACGCCGCATGTACATTGGCATGTTATTCCGCGCTATCTGGATGATGATCATTTTCCTCAGCCGGTGTGGGGCGCGATTCAGCCAGCGAAGTCGGGCGCGTCGGTGACGCTTGCGCAGCGTCAAGCCTTGCTGCCAGCATTGCGCGCTGCTTTTTCTACGATTGAATTTGCCTTTTGATTTTGCTTTCAATGGGCACTTTTATTCGCTTTCCCTATTCGCCTTATTTTTTTCTCGGATAAACCATGCTTGGCTCCAAACAATCAGCTCCTACTCCGATTCCAGTATCGTTCACCGCGCACCAGAAATCTGCGTTGCTAGAAGTCGTATTTGATGACGGTGCCGCTTTCTCGTTACCGTTCGAACTATTACGCGTGTATTCGCCGTCAGCCGAAGTGCAGGGGCATGGCGAAGGACAGGAAACGTTGCAAACAGGCAAGCGTAACGTCACCTTGGCTGCACTGGATCCAGTCGGTAATTACGCCGTCAAGCCAACCTTCTCCGATGGACATGGCAGCGGCATTTTTACCTGGAGTTATCTTTACAAATTAGGTCGCGAGCAGGACGCTCTGTGGGAAGACTATTTACGTCGTCTGGATGACGCAGGCATTGGACGTGATGCCGGGCGCGATTTGTCAATGACAGCTAAGACCGCTGGTGGTCACGGTTGCGGTTAATGCATAGTTTTTGCGCTTCCTTAAATTTGCCTTTGCGCGCTGATACACCGGCGCGATTAAATCGCTCTCAGCAAGTATTCAGTAGGTAAATTGTAGCTAACCTTTTCTGAGGTTGAGTCCAATGTTGTCTATAGCAGAAATATGCGCTTTATTTGATGCCGGAGGAGACGCTATGTACTCCGGCGAACCAGTCACTCAGCGTGAACACGCTTTGCAAACCGCAACGCTGGCAGAGCAGGCCGGTGCCGCGCCAGAATTAATCTGTGCCGCCTTGCTGCATGATCTTGGACATTTGCTGAACCCACAGGGTGAAACCCCTTCAGCGCGCGGCATAGACGATACCCATCAATATTTTGCGATACCGTATTTGCGAGGTCTATTTAGTCCTGCAGTGCTAGAGCCGATTCGTATGCACGTGGACGCCAAGCGCTATTTATGCGCCACCAACACCCATTATTTTGACAAGTTATCGGATGACTCCAAGCGCAGTCTGGCGCTACAAGGTGGTATATTTTCGGCTGAAGCCGCGACAGCATTCATTGCCAGACCTTATGCAGCAGATGCAGTCCAGTTGCGGCTTTGGGACGACTTAGCGAAAGATGCCACTATGGTCACGCCGGGTTTACCCTATTTCGCGGCTCTGATGACAGAGTGCGCTAGTCGACCCGCATGACCATCTCATATTATTGAAATGCCAGCAAGATTGCGGCAACCAAACGCCGCGAAAAAGAGCGCCGCCAAGTTTTCCATATTGCCATCCCCACCGTTTGCACGCTCTCATTTACTTCGATTGACGGCTTTGCTCAGTTTAAGTGTGTGAGAAGAGTTTTTTTGAAGGCGAGCAAAAAACCGACAAGTGACAATGCTACGAATGCAAAAGTGGTGATCATAAAATTGCCGCTGGGGTTAAACGACAGCCCCGATACAACCATAGTGCCGATCGCGGCGAATGAATATTGTATGCAGGTCAGCAAGCCCAGCGCATGAGAACCCTTTTCATTGAAGTGATTGGTCACAACAACTTGTATTGGAGGATTGATGAGCGCGGTCGCTAATCGCAATAGACAAGTTCCGAGTGTCGTCAGCGCTATGGTTACGAGTGTATTTTTTATAACTAATTCAGCTAGTATAAAAGCGGTTCCTATAAGCGAAACACAGATTCCGAAACTGATGATGCGTTGCGGCGGAAAGTTGTTTGCATTTAGCTTACTCATCAGACGGTTACCTATAAGATAGGAAATGGCGATGCCGATGAAAACGTAAGGATAGTTCGTTTCTTTTATACCGTATTGATTAATGTACAAGTAGCTGGAAATACTGATGAATGCATAAAAAGCCGCAAAAACGGAACCAAGGATCAGGGCCAAGCCGAGAAAGTAGCCATCTTTGAGCACCGAGTAATAACTCAGAAAATGTTTTTTGAGACTGAAAGAGGACCTGAATTCGAGCTGTTTATTATTTGTTTCCCTAATGGCCATCAGCGCCCAGCAGAATAATGGAACTTCAAAACTTGCGATCGCCCAGAAACAGTTTCTCCAATCTGATAGTTTAATTATCCATGCACCTAACACCGGTGCCAATATTGGAGAGAGCACTAACCCTGCTACCAGCAATCCGGTAGTGTGAATCTGGGTTTTCTTGTCCATTGTATCTTTGATGATCAAACGCAATATTATGTAAACTGCTGCGCTTCCCATGGCTTGGACCGCCCTCAATATGATTATGCAAAATAACGACGAGGAAAGGGCGATCCAGATTGTCGCGATTATATGCAGCGCCAGGCACGTAAGGATGGTCGAGCGGCGCCCGCGTAAATCGCTAATAACTCCGATGAAGAGCACGACGACAGCTTGGCTGTAGTTATATATCGATATTATTAGGTTCATTCTTTCCATGGTGGTGCCGAATTCTTTTGCCATCATCGGCAAGCCCGGTAAGAATATATCTGTACACGCTTGGGTCAAGAACAAAAGCAACACCATTAATAACACTGAAATTTTCCTGGCGCCGTCTATAGCCATCATCGATCCCAAACAAGTATTACTTCAGCTTCCAATAAATTTCGGAGTGACATCGGCATGGTTGTCTTAACAAGAGCAGACAAGCTTAGCGTACTTTGAATTCGTTTTAGACGAACTTGCGGAAACATGTGGTTACTCCGTATGAAATAGGCAAATCGGACGCTTCTGCATGGAGGATTGGCCGTCGTTAATCATGCGTTGCAATATTCAAGGGCGCTTATGGCGCTTGACGGTTTATTTAATAACGCTCCATAAATGCAAAATGGCAACCATCTTCAAAACCGGATCGATGGTCAGGCTTGTATAATGCCTATCTGCTCTAACAAGGTTGCCAACATGACCAACACTACCCATTTCGGTTACAAAACGGTCTCAGAAGAAGACAAAGTCCATAAAGTCGCTGAGGTTTTTCATTCGGTCGCGGCTAAATACGACGTGATGAATGATCTGATGTCGGCTGGCATGCACCGCCTCTGGAAAGCTTTCACGATTGCACAGGCTGCGATACGGCCGGGTTTTAAAGTGCTCGATATTGCCGGGGGCACTGGTGATTTGGCGAAGGCCTTTGCCAAGCGCGCCGGGCCGACTGGTGAAGTCTGGTTGACTGATATCAATGAGTCTATGTTGCGGGTCGGGCGCGATCGTGTCTTGAATACTGGCTTATCCACCCCCACGTTGCTATGCGACGCAGAAAAATTACCGTTTCCCGATAATTATTTTGATCGGGTATCGGTGGCTTTCGGTTTGCGCAATATGACCCACAAGGACGTGGCGCTGTCAGAAATGCGTCGTGTATTGAAGCCGGGCGGAAAACTGCTGGTGCTGGAATTTTCCAAGGTTTGCGAGCAACTAAAAAAGCCATATGACGTGTATTCGTTTTCGGTATTGCCTTGGTTGGGCAAAAAAATTGCCAACGATGCTGAAAGCTACCGTTATCTGGCGGAATCGATTCGGATGCATCCTGATCAGGAAACGCTGAAACAGATGATGCAGGACGCCGGGCTTGCTCGCGTGCAGTACTTTAATTTAACCGCTGGTGTGGCCGCGTTGCACACCGGTATCAAACTGTAAGGCCTGCCTGGAGGCGGTATGAAAAAAATATTTGTCGTACTGATGTTGATCGTAAGCGCTTTGTCGCTGACGCTGTCCAGCGCGGAAGCGCGACGTTTGGGCGGTGGCGGTTCTTTCGGTAAACAGTCGTCCGGTATTTCACGTTCGATGCCTAGCCGTCCGATCCAGCAAAGCCCGAACGCTAATCAGGCGCGTCCGGCTACACCCGCAGCGACACCAGGAATTCCACCTAAACCGGCGAGTCCCTGGAAAGGCATCCTCGGCGGCGCTTTATTAGGTTTAGGTCTGGGCGCATTGATGTCGCATTTCGGTCTCGGCGGGGCTGCTGGTTCCTTTTTGATGATTGCGTTATTGGCCTTCGTTGTGATTTTCGTGGTGCGCATGATTATGCGCAGGAGTAGCGGGGCAGCACCCGCCGCCGCTTACCCGAGCGCTTATTCGGGCAGCGCGGTCAACGATGTCAGCGCTAGCAACAACGCGGGATTTACGCCCGAGATCGGTTCTCGTCTCGACTCAGCGCGCCCAGCCGCGTTTCAGAGTGAGTTTCAGCCTGCTACCGCTCAAAATGTTGCGCCGTGGGGAATTCCTGCGGATTTCGATGTACCGGGGTTTGTGCGTAATGCCAAAACCTATTTCATTCGACTGCAAGCGGCGTGGGATAAAGCGGATATCAACGACATCAGAGAGTTCACTACTCCTGAAATGTACGCCGAATTAAGAATGCAATTGCAAGAGCGGGGCGCGTCTGGCAGCAATACCGACGTGGTCCAACTTGAAGGCGAATTGATGGGTATCGAGACGATTGGCAGCGATCATCTTGCCAGCGTGAAATTCAGCGGTCTGATCAAGGAAGTACCGGAAGCCTCGGCTGAGCCATTTACTGAGGTATGGAATCTGTCAAAGCCGGTTTCTGGACCTGGCGGTTGGATTTTGGCCGGGATTCAGCAGGTAAATTAACTAGAATTTTCCTAGAGTTTTCCGCAAAACACCGCAAGACCGTCATATCGTTGTACTGTCATGGCAAGTCGGGAAAAATTCTGATGCGAACGAACGATGCGGTATTCGTTAAAGGCAGGTAGTTGTATTAATTATCTTTTGATTAAGTACTGAGCGCTGGCTGCTATCTGCCGAGAGATGCGCCGTGCCTTTTAAACTGCTTCTGATAAACTTGGACCGCCCGTAATTGTTACGGGCGGTTTTGTTTTGTGACCCATGGACCTATGATTCTTCCATTACATTTCACGCCTATCACTGCAGCCGTCAATCATCTACTGGCCCAAGAGCCGTGGGCGCTGCGCAAACTGGCCGCACACGCTGGCAAAACTGCTTGTATCGATGGCGGTGTGTTGGTCTTCAAATGGCAAATCACTATTGACGGCTTGTTGCAGGCACCGCCAGCCGATAGTGCGCCAAATGTCACAATTCGATTGAAGTTATCCGATCTGCCGTTGATGGCGCAAAACCCGGACCGTGCATTTTCTTACGTGAATATTGAGGGCGACGCTGATCTGGCGAACGCGATTTCGCAAGTTGGCCGCGGTTTGCGCTGGGATGCGGAACATGATCTAAGCAAATTAGTCGGTGATATTGCCGCAGTTCGGCTGGTTGACGGCGTCAAGACGACTGCGTCGGCGTTTCAGAATACGCACAAAAAATTGGCTGAAAATCTGGCCGAATATTTTCTAGAAGAAAAACCATTGTTAGTACGCCCGCATGCCGTTTCCGATTTTACGCAGGCGGTGACGACCTTGCGCGATGATCTGGAGCGTCTGATCAAGCGTATCGAACGAATCGAGCGCACTCAAAAATCTCTTTTGAAGCCGTAGTCGTAGCGCTAAGTTACCCGTTTCTGGTCGGGTACATGGCGCGGGAGTACAAATTGCCGCAACATGAATCTACGCGAATAATCATTGCGCGTACTGCGCAGCAGGTGTCGAAAGAGGTTTAATGCAACACCCTAAGTTGAAAGTTGATTACCAATGCTTTTGAAATTCTTACGGATTCTAAAAATCGTGCGCGTTGCGGTGCGTTACGGTTTAGATGATATTGCGATCTCCGGCTTCGATACGCCGCGTATCTCAAAGGTGATCAATACGCTGTTGTTTTGGCGCGATTTGTCGGCACCACGCGGTGAACGTTTACGTAAAGCATTAGAAGAGCTAGGCCCGATTTTTGTGAAATTTGGTCAGGTGTTATCGACCCGACGCGATCTGCTGCCGGGCGATATGGTCGATGAGTTGGCGAGCTTGCAGGATCGCGTTCCGCCGTTTAGCTCCGATCTGGCGATTGCGCAAATTCAAAGATCGCTGAAAGCGCATCCGGATGAACTCTTTGCGAGCTTTGAGCGCGAGCCTGTAGCGTCGGCGTCGATAGCGCAAGTCCATTTTGCAACGCTGAAGGATGGTCGGGAAGTTGCGGTAAAGGTACTTCGTCCCGGCATGAAAAAATCTATCGACGAAGATGTCGCGTTGATGCATTTAGCGGCTGAATTGATCGAGAAATTATGGGCTGATGGCAAGCGGTTGAAGGCGCGGGAAGTCGTTGGCGAGTTTGATAAATACCTGCACGACGAACTTGATTTGATGCGCGAGGCAGCAAACGGCAGTCAATTACGACGTAATTTTGCCGATTCTGAATTGCTGATGGTACCGGAAATGATTTGGGACTATTGCTCGTCATCGGTGATTGTGATGGAGCGGATGCATGGCATTCCAATTTCTCAGATTGAGCGCTTGCGTGCCGCTGGCGTCGATATGAAAAAGTTGTCTAGCGATGGCGTTGAAATTTTCTTTACACAAGTATTCAGGGATGGTTTTTTTCACGCGGATATGCATCCGGGTAACATTCTTGTATCGGTTGCCCCAGCGACGTTTGGTCGCTATATCGCATTAGATTTCGGAATCGTTGGCACACTGAATGACTTTGACAAAGACTATCTGTCGCAAAATTTCCTGGCGTTTTTTCAACGCGATTACAAACGCGTTGCAGAAGCGCATATTGAGTCTGGCTGGGCACCGAAAGAAACGCGTGTAGATGAACTTGAGTCTGCGGTGCGCGCTTGTTGTGAGCCGATTTTTGATCGTCCTTTAAAGGATATTTCTTTTGGACAGGTATTGCTGAGACTGTTTCAGACTTCGCGCCGTTTCAATATAGAAGTGCAGCCGCAATTGGTTCTATTGCAAAAGACCTTGCTGAATGTTGAAGGTCTGGGTCGTCAGCTGGATCCCGAACTGGATTTATGGAAAACCGCCAAGCCTTATCTGGAACGCTGGATGAGCGAACAGATCGGCTGGCGCGGCCTGATTCAGCATCTGAAAATTGAGGCTCCGCGCTACAGTAAATTGCTGCCGCAACTGCCGCGGCTAATACACCAAGTGCTGTCGCAAGTTGTCGATGCACCGCAGAATCAACAAAGCGATCTCATGTTGCAGGTGATTGCCGAGCAAAAAAGGACGAATCATCTGCTTGGCGTAGTTGTGTATTTTGGTGGCGGATTGACGGGCGGTATATTGCTCACGTTAATTTTTCAGCGTTGGGGTTATTTGTTATTCCCCGGTTAAACATCATTAATTCCTGTTTAGGACATTAACTCACCATGACTAACCCAATCCCGGCATCTCCGCCAGCAGCGATCCCGTCGTTTACGACGCGTGACCCATCCTTGCCAGAGTTTTGGAGCGAACGCTTTGCACAAGACTTCACTCCGTGGGATAAAGGTGGCGTGCCGCTGGCTTTGCAGGATTACGTCCAACGCACCGCGCCAACCGTGACGTTGATTCCCGGCTGCGGGGTGGGATATGAAGTTGCTTATTTGGACAATGCGGGTTGGGATGTGACTGCGATTGATTTCTCGCCGGAGGCTGTTAGCGCGGCGCAGGCTGTCTTAGGACCTTTGGGGTCGCATGTTGTGCAGGCGGATTTTTTCACCTTTGTTCCTGCCAGACCGCTCGGGATGATCTACGAAAGAGCGTTTTTGTGCGCGTTACCGCCAGCAATGCGTCCTGCTGTGGTTCAGCGCTGGGCCGAATTGTTGCCGCCCGGTGCGATATTGGCCGGATTTTTCTTTTTTGATGCGAACCCCAAAGGGCCGCCTTTCGGCATTGATCGGACCGCGCAGGAACAGTTATTGCTGCCGTATTTTGAATTGCTTGAAGATCATCCCGTGACTGATTCTATCCCCGCCTTTTTAGATCGGGAAAGCTGGCAAGTCTGGCGTCGACGCCTTTGATGGTGCCGAGCGCGCACTAAGATGGTGAGATGCAAGATTGCAACAAAAAAGTCATCGCAGACCATTAAAACCGTACTGTAAATAAGTCCATTTTTGCTACAATCGGCGCTTTGCTTTCCGGGTCAAAAAGACATGGCTTTGCTCGAAATTCGTAACGTTAGTCGCCGTTTCGGTGATTTTACTGCTGTTGATAATATTAGTTTGTCAATTGAGGCGGGCGAGTTCTTTACTTTGCTAGGCCCATCCGGCTGTGGCAAAACGACGTTGTTACGCATGATTGCGGGCTTTGATTTGCCGAACGCCGGGCAAATAATGCTGGATGGCGTGGATTTGGTCGGCATTCCTCCCGAGCGTCGTCCTGTTTGCACCGTATTTCAGAATTACGCGTTGTTCCCGCATATGACGGTGAGTGCGAATATCGCTTTCCCGCTCAAGATGGCGAAAATATCCCCTGAAGAAATTAAAGTAAAAGTTGTAGAGGCGCTGGAAGACGTGCGTTTAGCCGGTTTTGGCGGACGTTACCCGCATGAGTTATCAGGCGGGCAGCGTCAACGGGTGGCGGTGGCGCGTGCGTTAGTGTCACGACCCAAACTATTGTTGCTGGACGAGCCGCTATCGGCGATGGATGCCAAATTGCGCGAGCAAATGCAAATTGAGCTGATCAATCTGCAAAAAGAAGTGGGAATTACGTTTGTCTACGTTACCCACGATCAAAATGAAGCGCTGGCATTGTCGCATCGGATTGCGGTCTTGAATCGTGGGCAAGTCGAGCAATTGGATGAGCCATCGCGCATCTACAGTTATCCCAAAACACGTTTTGTCGCTGATTTTATTGGTACGTGTAATTTGCTTGACGGCGCTATTGAAAGCGTCGATGGCGCAACGATGCAACTTACTGTGGCGGGTTTGGGGCCGGTGACGGCAGCGCTGCCGTCAGATGCGCAAGTTGGACGTAAGGGTACGCTGGCGTTACGGCCGGAAAGAATTCAGATTAGCGCCGCGTTAACACCGAACAGCGCACAGAATCATTTCAAAGGTTACGTCAAAGAATTCCTCTATTCAGGCGACGTCACCGTTTATATCGTTCAAACCGAAGGCGGCGCCAAAATAGAGGCATTACTGGCAAATTCAGCTGCTGGTCGCGCCAAGTTTTTTGAAGTCGGCGACACAGTTGATGTGGCGTGGGGCTTTGACGCAGGACACTTTCTGTATGAATAAGGCGGCACATTCGGCAGCTTCGGCTTCCTCGGCATCTTCGCGCAGCAGGTTGGCGCGCTGGTTGATTAGTGGGCCGCCGCTGGTCTACTTGCTGGTTTTTTTCGCGATTCCAAGTTTGATTATGGTGTTTGCATCGTTTCGCTATGCTGGCGATTACGGTGGTCTTGCGCCTATTTTCGATGAGGTCGGCAAGCTTAACCTGACCTTTGAGAACTACACCCGTTTTGCGTCCGATTTTATATACACCGCGATTTTTTTGAAGTCGCTGATGTACGCGTCGATCACGACTTTTTTCTGTTTGATCATGGCGTACCCGTTGGCAGTGCTCATCGCACGGAGTCCAAAAAAACATCGTGATTTGCTGATATTGCTGGTGATTTTGCCGTTCTGGAGCAATTTTCTGATTCGCGTATATGCCTGGATGATTATTCTGGGGCCGCAATCCGGCCTGACGCGTGCGCTAAATGCGGTGCTGGGTGTGTTCGGCGTACAGCCGGTGACGTTGTTATTTACGGCATTTTCCGTGATTGTTGGCCTGGTTTATGTTCATTTGCCGTTTATGGTGTTGCCGCTTTATGCAAACCTTGAAAAGCATGATGCAGCGTTGCTGGATGCGGCGCAAGATTTGGGCGCATCGGCATGGCAGCGTTTCTGGCGCATCACTTTTCCGCTGTCCTTACCCGGCGTTTATGCTGGCGCGGCGCTGGTGTTCATTCCGGCGCTGGGGATATTTGCGGTGTCCGACATTCTTGGCGGGACCGGCGGCGTAATGATCGGTAACGTCATCAAGCAGCAATTTTTGGAAACCCGCGACTGGCCATTTGGTAGCGTGTTGTCAATTGTGTTGACAGTCGCGGCATTGGGCGTGGCGGGCCTGGCCGTGCTGGTGTCCAGGCCAAGGCGGCAACAGTGATCAGTATCGGTAAATAGAGCAAACGCAAAATGATCAATCTAGAACGACTAAAGGCGGTCAATAAACGTACCTACGCGCTATGGGTAGTCGCCGTGGCGGTCTACGCCTTTTTGTACGTGCCGCTGATTATTGTGATGGTGTATTCCTTCAACGATTCGCAATTGAATGCGGAGTGGGTCGGTTTTACGTTCGACTGGTATCGCAAACTGTTTCATAACGATGAGATGTTAGGCGCCGCGGGCAATTCTTTGATGATTGCCTTGATCGCGAGCGCGGTGTCCACGGTCCTTGGCACAATGGCGGGGTTTGCGATGCATCGCTACAAACTAAAACTGCTGCCGTTGCTGGTGTTGACGCCGATTGCGATTCCCGAGATTTTGATTGGCGTGTCGCTGCTGATTTTCTTTGTGATGCTGAATATTACGTTGGGATTAGTATCGATTACGCTGGCACATATCGCGTTTTGCATCGGTTTTGTGGCGATTGTGGTGCGTTCGCGCTTATCTGGGATGGATGAAAGCCTGACCGAGGCCGCCCGCGATTGTGGTGCGACGCCGATGCAGGCTTTTCGTCTGGTGACGCTGCCGTTGATTATGCCGGGCGTGCTAGCCGGGGCGCTGATGGCATTTACGCTATCTATCGATGATTTTGTGATCACCTTTTTTACCGCCGGGGCGAATGCTTCGACCTTGCCGCTGCAAATTTACTCAATGATCAAAATCGCGGTCACACCAGAGGTGAATGCGGTGTCGACGTTGTTGATGGCGCTGACATTATTTCTGATTATTGTCGCTTCCAAATTAGCGCCTAATGCGCTGCGCTCCTCTTAATTTTCTGGATTAGCGCGTGAAGCATTTGCATCGTTCGCTCTTATTGTTTGCCACCCTTTATCCTTAAGGATTGCCATGAAAAAAATGTTTTCCACCGCTGCATTGCTAGTTGCCGGGATTGTTTGTGCGACTGCTGCAATTTCGGCGCAGGCTGCCGATGAATTGCATTTGTACAACTGGAATAACTATATTGCACCCGAAACGGTGCAGCGTTTTGAGACATTTTGCAAATGCAAAGTGGTCCAGACGTACTACGGCGACAATGAAGAAATGCTGGCGAAACTGGCGGCTGGCGCAAAAGGTTATGACATCATCGTGCCGACCGGTAATGCGTTGGATGCACTGATTAAGCAAAAGGCATTGAAGCCGCTGGATAAGGCTCAATTGCCGAATTTGAAGAACGTGAATCCAGCGTATATGAATACCGATTTCGATAAGGGAAATCAATATTCGGTGCCGTATGCTTACACCATCACGTTGCTGGGTTATAACGATCAAAAAGTGAAAGAACTGGGTATTCCGGTGGATAGCTGGGCGACTATTTTTGATCCGGCAATTCTGGCGAAGATCAAAGGGCGCGTTACAGTATTGGATTCGGCGAATGAGTTGTTTGCCGCCGCGATGAAATATCGTGGTTATTCTGCTAATGATACTGACGAGAAGCATTGGGAAGAGGCCCAGAATGTGATTTTGCGCGCCAAGCCTTATTGGGCAGCGTTCAATGGCACAAGCTATATCAAGGAATTGACGGTTGGCAATATTTGGGTGGTGCATGGCTATTCCAGCGATATTTTCCAGGCCGATGTGGATGCGCAAAAAGCAGCGCGTAAATTCCATATTCGCGCTGCGTTGCCAAAAGAAGGCGCTGTGTTGGCGCTCGATAGCATGGTGATTCACAAGGATGCGCCTCGCCCGGATTTGGCGCTGAAGTTTATGAATTTTATGTTGGATGGCAAAAATGCGGCTGAACTGACAAATCTGACCGGCACTGGCAGTCCTAATGCCGCAGCCGCGCAGTACACCAAGCCTGAGATTGCTAAAAATACGGCGATTTTCCCGGCCAAAGAGACCGTTGCCAAACTGGAAATGCTGAAAGATCTGAACGGCAAACAACGTCGCGCCCTGAACCGTTTATGGACTGAAATTCGGGCGCGTTGAGCGCTGTATCTGATTGCCGAGCAGGGGTATTCATCTGAGAAACGCTGCCCGCAGCTCGGGCAGCCGAATCGCTGCGGTGAAAGTTCCGTAAAAACCTTTATAATTCAGGGTTTTATACGCTTTTTGCGGAGTTTTACCATGCCAATTTATGCCTACCGTTGCGACGCTTGCGGTTTTGCGAAAGATGTATTGCAAAAGATGTCGGACGCGCAGTTGACCGTATGCCCAACATGCCAAAAAGAGACCTTTAAAAAGCAAGTCACCGCTGCCGGATTTCAGCTAAAAGGCACTGGCTGGTATGTCACCGATTTTCGTGGTGGTGCAGCTACCGGTGGGCCTGCAGCAAAAGGCGCGACGGATGGTGCATCATCGACCAGCACTGAGGGCGCAGTTGCAGCAGCACCTGCAGCTGGCGCTGCGTCGTCAAATAGCGAGTCGAGCGCATCCAGTTCATCGGGCAGCGCCGCGACCACCACAACAACGCCCGCCAGCACCACGACGAGTAAAGCATCTTCCCCCGCAGCAACCTGACAGCACTGCGGCAAACACCCTAACAACTGTCTTGGGTCAGGCTGACATTCTCAGCCTGACCTGATAAAGAAAATCATGCGCAAATATTTCATTACCGGTCTATTGGTTTTGGTCCCTCTGGCGATTACGCTTTGGGTTCTTAATCTGATCATAGGGACAATGGATCAGTCGTTATTGTTCTTACCGATGCAATGGCGGCCAAAGGCGCTGGTTGGCTTTAATATTCCAGGCCTCGGCACTATCCTGACGTTGTTGATTATATTTTTTACAGGATTGGCAACCCATAACTTTATCGGCCGCCAGGTTGTGGCGGTATGGGAAGCGGTGTTGACGCGGATACCGGTCGTCAATTCCATCTATTCCAGTGTTAAACAAGTCTCGGATACATTATTTTCGTCATCGGGAAATGCTTTCCGTAAGGCGCTGCTGGTGGAGTATCCACGGCAAGGCTCCTGGACGATTGCTTTTTTGACAGGCGTGCCCGGCGGCGATGTAAAAAATCATTTGCAAGGTGATTACGTCAGTGTGTACATTCCGACAACGCCGAATCCGACCTCAGGATTTTTTCTGATGGTGCCGCGTGCGGATACCGTGGAGCTGAATATGAGCGTGGATGAAGCATTGAAATACATCATATCGATGGGCGTCGTGTCGCCACCGGTGCATCTGGAGAGAAAGCGCGTTACCGACGCCGGCCAAATGACGCGTTAATTGATGCTTTAATCGCGCCTTTGTGCCCGCATCCCTGCATATCCACGTGTTGCTGCTGGCAAGATCAGCCCCACTTATAGTCTCTCAGTAGCATTGACTGAGTAATATTGAACTTAACACCTGAACTTCGGAAGAATTGAATATGTCCATGCGAACCCATTATTGCGGCCTCACCACTGAGGCACTTCTTGATCAGACCGTCAGCCTGTGCGGTTGGGTACATCGCCGCCGCGACCATGGCGGCGTTATTTTTATCGATCTGCGTGACCGCGAAGGTTTGGTACAGGTGGTCTGTAATCCAGAGCAGGCTGATGTCTTTAAAAATGCTGAAGTCGTGCGTAATGAGTTCTGCCTGCGCATCACTGGCGTGGTGCGTCACCGCCCAGACGGTACTGTCAACACTAATCTGAAATCAGGCAAGATTGAAGTGCTGGCAGAAACGTTGGAAGTGTTGAATCCTTCCGTGACGCCGCCGTTTCAGTTGGATGACGACAATCTGTCGGAAACCACCCGTTTGACCCATCGTGTACTGGATTTGCGTCGTCCGCAAATGCAAAACAATCTGCGTCTGCGCTACAAAGTAACGATGGAAGTGCGTAAATTTTTGGATGCGAATGGCTTTATCGATATCGAAACACCGATGCTGACTAAGTCGACTCCAGAAGGTGCGCGGGATTATTTGGTGCCTTCACGCGTTAACGCCGGACATTTCTTTGCGCTGCCGCAGTCGCCGCAGTTGTTTAAGCAGCTGTTGATGGTGGCTAACTTTGATCGCTATTATCAAATTACCAAATGTTTCCGGGATGAAGATTTGCGCGCTGATCGTCAGCCCGAATTCACCCAGATCGATTGCGAAACATCGTTTATGTCCGAGCAAGAAATCCGTGACATGTTCGAGGGAATGATTCGCCTGGTATTCAAGAACGCACTCGATATCGATTTGCCGAATCCGTTCCCGGTAATGGATTTCGCTACTGCGATGGCGCTGTACGGCTCGGATAAGCCGGACATGCGTGTCAAGCTTGCTTTCACCGATTTGACCGAAGTCATGAAGGATGTCGATTTCAAGGTTTTCGCAGGTGCCGCGAACATGGAAAACGGCCGTGTAGTTGGCTTGCGCGTGCCAGGCGGCGGTGCGATGCCGCGTTCAGAAATTGATGCTTACACGCAGTTCGTCGCCATTTACGGCGCACGCGGTCTGGCATATATCAAGGTCAACGAAAAAGCCAAGGGCCGTGATGGTTTGCAATCGCCGATTGTTAAAAATCTGCACGATGCAGCATTGGCGCAAATCCTTGAACAAACTGGCGCAGAAGATGGCGATCTGATTTTCTTCGGTGCTGACAAGGCTAAAGTCGTCAATGATGCGATCGGTGCGTTACGCGTCAAGATCGGTCATAGCGAGTTCGGCAAAAAAGTCGGTTTGTTCGACGATGCATGGCGTCCGCTGTGGGTGGTTGATTTCCCGATGTTTGAATACGATGAAGAAGGCGCACGCTGGAGTGCTTGTCATCATCCGTTCACCGCACCGAAAGACGGGCATGAAGACTATCTGGAAACAGATCCGGGCAAGTGCATTGCAAAAGCCTATGATATGGTCTTGAATGGTTGGGAATTGGGTGGCGGATCGATCCGTATTCACCGCGCTGAAGTACAAAGCAAAGTATTCCGTGCATTGAAAATTGATGCCGAAGAAGCGCAATTGAAATTCGGTTTCTTGCTGGATGCATTGCAATATGGCGCGCCGCCGCACGGTGGTCTGGCGTTCGGTCTGGATCGTATCGTCACCATGATGACCGGTGCCGAATCGATTCGTGACGTGATCGCTTTCCCTAAGACCCAGCGCGCGCAATGTTTGCTGACACAAGCGCCATCGGTAGTCGAAGAAAAGCAGTTGAAAGAATTGCATATTCGTCTGCGTGCACCAGAAGTTAAAGTCGTCTCGTAAAAGTGATTTCTGCGCGATAAACGCCTTATGTTTATCGTGCGGGGGCAAAAAAGCGCGGAAAACCGCGCTTTTTTTATGGGGCTGAAAAATCGGTTTATAGTTGACCGTTGTGTCATTGATTGCAGTATTTTTGCATTTTTTACGCAGACCTGCCGTGAGAACCTATTCTGAGACGCATCGCGCAAAAACCGCGTTTTTCAGCGCTGTATCTAGGTTTGTTGATCAATAAATAATCGTTATTGGCTACCCTTTGCATGCATAAAATTCCCGAATCCGTTCTCGTTGTTATCCATACAGTTGATTTGCAGGTGTTAATGATCGCGCGCGCGGATAACCCTGATTTTTGGCAGTCCGTGACGGGGTCGAAAGACTACGCTGACGAACCTTTGATACAAACGGCGATGCGCGAAGTGGCGGAAGAAACCGGGATTATCGTTGCCGATGATCAAGTCCCGCTGTCGCATCTGCGAGACTGGCAACTTTCCAACGTTTATGACATCTATCCGATGTGGCGTCATCGTTATGCACCGGGGGTGACTAAAAATACCGAATACGTTTTTAGTTTGCAGGTCCCCGCGGACATCAACATCGTATTGGCGCCGCGTGAGCATGTAGATTATCGTTGGTTGCCGCACAGAGAGGCGGCCGATCTATGTTTTTCGCCTTCGAATGCAGAGGCGATATTACAACTTCCGCATTATTTGCATGATGTGAAGGCATAGTTACTCTTGCTTCATCTCCCAGGTACGCTGTTATTTCACTCAGACCGAAACCATGAAAATACGCATTGCGACCTACAATATTCATAAAGGCGTTTCATCTTTCGGCAGCCGTCCGCGTGTGCATGCGTTAAAGCAAGCGCTGGCACTGATGGAGGCGGATGTTTTTTTTCTGCAAGAGGTGCAAGGACGCCATGATTTGATGGCGGCGCGGCATTCAGCACATTGGCCAGAGCAGTCGCAGCAGGATTTTCTTGCTGGTGATTCTCATCATGCTGCGTATGGCATGAATGCCGTGTACGACCATGGCCATCATGGAAATGCGCTATTAAGCCGCTTTGCTATTGCCTCTCAAAGTAATCAGGATGTGTCTGACCACGCTTATGAGGCGCGCGGTATTTTGCACTGCGTCCTACATACTCCGGAAGCCGATGTGCATTGCTACGTGGTACATCTGGGTTTGTTTGGCGGTGGTCGTCGCCGACAAACGGCAGCGCTGATTGAGGCGGTACGCAGTTCTTCGCCACCGGACGCGCCGTTGATTATTGCGGGGGATTTCAATGATTGGGGAAATCGGCTGAGTGAGTTATTACGTGAGCGTTTAGGCGTTACCGAAATTTTCGACGAACGCATTGCGGTGCATAGTCTGGGCTATTATTTGCGCAAATGGGTTGGGCGCGAGCAGACTTCCAAAACGCATCCGACGGCCAGCATCAAGCCGGCGCGTACTTTTCCAGCAGCGTTGCCATGGTTAAGGCTCGATAGGATTTATCTGCGTGGCTTTGCGGTAGAATCAGCGCAGGTATTGCATGGTCCGGCGTGGGCGAAGTTGTCGGATCATGCGCCGATTGTGGCGACGTTGCAGTTGAAATAGTATCGCGCCGTTATTCTCGTTTAGTGAACACTGACAAGCGAGAAAAGCGTGCACAATGCGCCTCCCTTAGTCCCTAACAAATTCCCCTCATGACGATCCGCCTTTTGTTTCGCCCATGCGCTCGGTAAGTTTTACCGCTGATAATCACATCCATCTTTTGGAAAGTGGCGCAGAGTTTTTCCCTGCGCTGATTGCCGCCATCAATGCGGCGCGGGATGAGGTTTATCTTGAAACCTATATTTTTGCCGCCGATGAGACCGCCCTGGAAGTGAAGGCGGCGCTTAAAAGTGCCGCGAACAGAGGCGTGGCCGTCAGAGTTGTCACCGATTGGCTCGGCACCGGACGCGCGCGCTGCAATTTGCTGGAGGAGGAATTTCTTCATACTCCGATCAAACATCGCGTCTTTAATCCCTGGTTTCGCCGTGGCATGGTGCGCATGCATCGCAAGTTATGCGTCGTAGATCGCCAGATCGCGTTTGTCGGTGGCATTAATATTATTGACGACATGTTTTCCGATGATTCTCAGCATGTGCCATTACCCGCCCCGCGCTGGGATTTTGCGGTGCGCATCACCGGCCCGCTGGTATTGGCGGTGCATACCGAGTTAGAGGCCCAATGGATGCGCATGGGCGGACTAAAATTGCGCGCGCGCTGGCATGAGTTCAAGCGCACCCGGACGGGCGTCAGCAGCCCCTCTCATGGCCCGGCATTGGCGGGTTTGGTGATCCGCGATAATCTGCGCAATCGGCGCACTATTCAGCGTGCCTATATGCAGGCATTGGGGAAGGCGCATGAAAGTGCGTTATTGGCTAATCCCTATTTTGCGCCGGGCCGCAAATTGCGTTATGCATTAGTGGCAGCAGCGCAGCGCGGCGTGCAGGTGACATTGCTGTTAGGTGTCGGGCATTATCGTTTGCAAGACGCCGTGACTCATTCTTATTATCCGAAGCTGTTAAAAGCGGGGATCAGAATTGTCGAATATCGCAAGACCGCGCTGCACGCCAAAGTAGCTGTGGTGGATGGCGCCTGGGCGACAGTGGGTTCTAGCAATTACGATGGTTTGAGTTTGTTGGTGAATCAGGAAGCTAATGTCGTGATCCACGATGCGGTCTTTGCATCGACGTTGCGACAAAAAATTGAGGCGGCGATTGCAGAGGGCGTAGAGGTGAAGTTGTCGGATTTTGGCAATATGACTTGGCCGCGCCGGTTTTGGTATGGCTCGGCTTTTTTCGTCTATCGTTTTGCGATGCGCATTATTACCATGGGCAATCGTCAATGATCATCAACAATCATCCATAGCGCGTCATTGGTCTTGTATTAGCGAAGGCAAATATTTTGGCGCGCTCATTTTTACTATGAAGGGTGATTCGACTGGCCTAAAAAAAGCGGCGCACCTTTCGATGCGCCGCTTTTTTTATTTCAACATTTCAATATTTCATTATTGCTATGGTGCAATATTTATCCTAAATCTGAACCCAGGCACCTTTGAATACTACAGGTCCGGTCGGTCCATTCGGATTTGGCGAGCCGCCCTTTGGTTCTAAGGTGACCGCCAGCAAAGGTATTGACTGCGGCGTGGCGTTAGCTGGCAAAGGCAAGGTCACACTGCCATTCGCAGCAACCAGACCCAGCGAGCGCGGTGGTCCTTCTTTTGGTACGGCCCACAACTCTAAACTCTTGTCAGCCGCGACCAATTGCGGTGCGACAACTTTAACCACCATTTGGCCATTCAGTCCGGCCGTCACCACGGCAATCGGCGCTGCTTTGTCATCACTTAACATCGCGATGTAAGAAGTTGTCGGACCGACAGGAACCGGTGCCAATTGCCGCGTCAGCAGCAGCGATACTAAAATCAATGCCGCCGTAGTAGACACCAGCCCCAGCCCACGCCAGAAATTCAAGTCTTCGCGCAGCGATAGCCAGAATGCCGCCTTGCGTTTGCGAGCGGCAATAATTTGCAGATCGAGACGTTTTTCAATGGTGGTCCAAACCTTAGGCGATGGCTTTGCCTCTGGGGCGAGTTGCGCCATTGGATGCAAGCGATCCTGCCATTCGGCCACGGTGAGGCGCAAGGCTGCGCTGTCGGGCAGGTAGCTTTCAAAGCGGCGACGTGCTCCGCCGCGTAACGTGCCAAGCACATACTCTGCTGCTAATTTATCAACTAATGCTTGGTTGTGAAGAATATTCATTAAATGTGCTCCAGCTTCCCGAGACAAGTCCGTAAACGTTCTAATCCGCGTCGGATCCACGTTTTTATGGTCCCGATGGGGAGCTTCATTTGATCTGCAACTTCGCTGTGCGACAGATCATGATAAAAAGACAATGCTATGGCTTGCCTATGCAAGCCTTCTAGCTTTGCCAGACAGGTCGCGAGTGCCTTTGAGTCAGCGCCTAATTGCAGCGCTTCTAATGGCGTAGGATCAGTACTCTCCATCGCCGTAATAACATCTTTGTCAAACGTATCTGCATCGATCTCCACGTCATGATCGGTGCGACGCAGGACATCGAATGCTTTGTTACGCACGATCGTCGTCATCCAGGTCATCGGCGCAGCGAGGCTGGCTTGATAACTCCCTGCGTTGTTCCAGATGTTGATAAAACTCTCTTGTAAGACCTCTTCGGCTGCTTCTCGCTTAACTAATATACGCAGCGCGAAGCCAAACAGTTTCGACGATGTTGCATCGTACAAGGATCGAAAGGCGCTGGCGTCTTTATTGGCAACGGCGGCAAGCCAGATTTTTAGTTGTGCCGGTTGTAGTTCTGGGGAAGACAATTCGATTTCCTTCGCAAGATATTGGGTGATTCAGCATGTGCTTAATATCCGGAGGAGGGCCGCCCACAGTGTCGGACTGCCCATAACGGAGCACTCAGGTGCTAACGTAGGTGTTGTAATGCGTGCAGGGGATTAGATTAGCGCATGCATGTTGAGGGAGCAACTTTTTATTGTTATTTTTATATATTTCACTCTGAACGCGTCCAATAAAAAGCCCGTTGATTTAACGGGCTTTGACGTTTCCGCAGTACTTTTCTTGATTAATTGTAATTTACTTATTTTTTAATGCGTCGCGAATTTCACGCAATAAGACTGTGCTCTCAGGATCGGCAGCAGGCGGTGTTGCTGTTCTGACCTTATTAACCAGGCGCACCATTTGAAAAATGATGAAGGCCAGAATCAGGAAGTTGAGCAATATAGTAATAAAATTACCATACGCCAATACCGCGCCAGCTTTTTTCGCTTCGACCAGTGTCATGGTCGTCGCTTGTCCATTGAGCGGAAAGTAGTAATTCGAAAAATCCAGACCGCCAAAAATTCTGCCAATAATCGGCATGATGACGTCCTGTACGAGAGAGTCGACAATTTTGCCGAATGCGCCGCCAATGATGACCCCGACGGCCAGATCAATGACATTGCCCTTGACCGCAAACGCCTTGAATTCTTCCAACATACTCATAATGGGTTTCTCCAGAGTCAATTGTTGTAATAAAACCCTATTTTATATCGGGCTTAGATTGACATGCGCATTAAGGGGGAGTTTTTTAGGCATCTAAGAGGGGCAGTAGAGGGAGAACCATTAGTTTGACGCCGAAAAAAAAGACGGATTGTGCCCATTCCCGGCGGAAATGAACGACAATTGCCGCGAAATTAAGTTGCAGAGTATCTATTTTCTTTAAAACAGCGTTCAGCTTCGATATAATCTAGGGTTGCTAGAAGTTTCACGCAGGTTTCGTATTTTGACTGATTGGGGTTGGTATGAGTAACGAAAAGCAGGTCGATTCAGGTCGACGTGGTTTGCTCGTCGCTACGTGTGCGGCGGGTGGCGTGGCTGGATTGGCCACAGCGGGGGCCTTTGTGTCTACCTTCCAGCCGTCGGAGCGTGCAAAAGCTGCGGGGGCGCCAGTGGAAGTAGATATCTCCGGGATTAATCCTGGAGAAATGAAAGTCTTTGAATGGCGCGGCAAGCCAGTGTGGATTATGAAACGCACACCGGAACAGATGAAGGGACTGGAGCATACCGCTTCTGAAGTCGCTGATCCTGAATCGCTCAAGCCATACACCATGGATCTTCCCGACTACTGCAAAAATAAGTCGAATAATCGCGGTCACGTCGGTCACGAATCAACATTGGTGCTGGTCGGTATTTGCCCGCATCTGGGTTGTTCTCCATCATCAAAATTCACACCTGGTGCGCAAGCTTCGTTGCCGGATGATTGGGAGGGAGGCTTCCTCTGCCCATGTCATGGCTCGACTTTCGATCTGGCCGGTCGCGTATTTAAGAACAAGCCTGCTCCAAACAATCTCGATGTTCCGCGTCATATGTATTTGTCGGATACCAAGATTTTGATTGGTAAAGACGAGAAAGGTGAGGCTTAATCATGGCATTCCACGAAAAGAAGCTACCGGCCAATGCGCCGATGGCTGATAAAGCGCTAAATTGGGTTGACGCCCGTTTTCCGCTGACTTCCACCTGGAAGGCACACCTTTCCGAATACTACGCACCAAAGAATTTTAACTTCTGGTATGCGTTCGGCTCGCTCGCACTATTGGTGCTGGTGATTCAGATCGTTACCGGTATTTTCCTGGTGATGCATTACAAACCAGATGCAACGCTGGCGTTTGCTTCGGTTGAATACATCATGCGTGATGTGCCTTGGGGTTGGTTGGTGCGTTATATGCACTCAACTGGCGCATCGGCGTTTTTCATTGTGGTTTATCTGCATATGGTACGCGGCCTGTTATACGGCTCATACCGCAAACCGCGTGAACTGGTATGGCTATTCGGCGTCGGCATTTTCTTATGCCTGATGGGCGAAGCGTTCATGGGTTATTTGTTGCCATGGGGTCAAATGTCGTATTGGGGCGCACAAGTTATCGTCAACCTTTTTGGCGCGATTCCTTTTATCGGTCCTGATTTGTCGCTGTGGATTCGTGGTGACTATGTTGTGTCTGACGCAACACTGAACCGCTTCTTCTCGTTCCATGTCATCGCTATTCCTCTGGTATTGATCGGCCTTGTTGTCGCGCATATCATTGCATTGCATGAAGTTGGCTCGAACAATCCTGACGGCGTTGAAATTAAAGACACCGTGGACGCTAAAGGCGTTCCGCTGGATGGTATTCCTTTCCATCCTTACTACTCAGTGCATGATGTCATGGCAGTTGCCGTGTTCCTGATTGTCTTCAGTACAGTCGTATTTTTTGGTCCGGAAATGGGTGGTTATTTCCTTGAGTACAACAACTTTGTTCCAGCTGATTCGCTCAAGACGCCTCCGCACATCGCACCAGTCTGGTATTTCACGCCTTACTATTCGATTCTACGGGCTGTGACCTCTGACTTTATCGTCTATCTGCAAGCCGGTGTTGCTGCTTTTGTCGTGTTGCTATGGTTGAAATCGAACCTGGCTTCTATCGTTAAAATAATTGCAACAGTGGTTGGTCTGGTAATTATTGGCGCGATGTTTGTCTTTGATGCGAAGTTCTTTGGTGTCGTGATGATGGGTGTTTCTGTGGTGATTCTGGCAGGCTTGCCTTGGCTGGATCACTCCAAGGTCAAGTCGATTCGCTATCGTCCGAGCTGGCATAAATACATCTACATCCTGTTTGGGATTACTTTCGTGATCCTTGGCTATTTGGGTGTACAACCACCATCGGCTATCGGTTCAGTTGTCTCGAAGGTGTGTACTTTCATTTACTTTGGCTTCTTTTTGTTGATGCCATGGTGGAGCGCAATGGGTACATTCAAGAAAGTGCCTGATCGCGTTACTTATCATCCGCACTAAGCCGCAAAGAGGACATTACATGAAATTGCTAAAAAGTTTGATTGCGACTCTTGTGCTGCTGCCAGCGCTTGCTTTTGCGAGTGAAGGTGGTTATCCGTTGGATAAAGCGCCGGATCGCACCAAAGACATGTCTGCTTTGCAAAGTGGCGCCAGGCTATTTGTGAATTATTGCTTGAATTGCCATTCGGCAGCATCAATGCGTTATAACCGTCTTCGTGACATCGGTTTGAGCGAAGATCAGATCAAGGCCAACTTGCTGTTCACCAGTGATAAAGTCGGTGATTTGATGCACGTCGCGATGACGGCGAAGGATGCTAAAGAATGGTTTGGCGTCGCGCCACCGGATTTGTCGGTGATTGCACGGGCTAAAGCATCTGAAGCTGGATCTGGCCCGGATTGGCTCTATACTTATTTACGTACCTTCTACAAGGATGACACCCGTCCGACTGGTTGGAACAATATGGTATTCCCAAGCGTTGCCATGCCGCATGTTTTTTGGGAGCTGCAAGGCGTTCGTACTGCCAAGTTTGAAGACGTTAAAGATCCAGAAGAAGAAGGCAAGGTCGAACATAAGTTTTCTAAGTTCGAACAAGTAACTCCTGGAACAATGACGCCTTTGGAATATGACACCGCAGTCGCGAATCTTGTCGGTTACCTGGAGTGGATGGGCGAACCATCACAAAATACCCGTAAGCGTTTGGGTGTGTGGGTTCTGCTATTTCTTGGGTTATTCTTCGTTTTGGCATGGCGCTTGAACGCGTCGTACTGGAAAGACGTGAAGTAATTTTTCATGCCCGCGTTTTTGCGGGCATGCGTTTTAGGGTGAGCCGTATCGTGCCTCACCCTTTTGTTTTTAAGGAACTATAAAAATGATGGTTCTCTATTCAGGTACAACCTGCCCATTTTCGCAACGCTGCCGTCTCGTTTTGTTTGAGAAAGGTATGGATTTTGAAATTCGCGATGTTGATTTATTCAACAAGCCGGAAGATATCTCGACCATGAACCCTTACGGCCAAGTGCCGATTCTGGTTGAGCGTGATCTGATTTTGTATGAATCCAATATCATCAACGAATACATTGACGAGCGTTTTCCACATCCGCAATTGATGCCGGCAGATCCGCTGATGCGCGCACGTGCACGTCTGATGCTATTCAATTTTGAAAAAGAATTGTTTGTTCACGTCCACGTTCTGGAAAATGAAAAAACCAAAGGCGCAGAAAAAAGTCATCAAGTTGCGCGCGCAGAAATTCGTGACCGCCTGACGACGCTGGCACCTTTGTTCTTGAAGAACAAATATATGCTGGGTGATGAATTCTCGATGCTGGACGTTGCGATTGCACCGTTGCTGTGGCGTTTGGATCATTACGGCATCGAGCTATCGAAGACTGCCGCGCCGTTGATGAAATATGCCGAGCGTATTTTCTCGCGTCCAGCCTATATCGAAGCACTGACGCCGTCAGAAAAAGTGATGCGTCGTTGATTTTCAGATGTCGATAGTTGGAACTAATAGACGGCTTTAGTCGTCTGTTGAATCTGTCTCGTGCAGTTGCTAGTTAGTGGCTGCACGATTTGGTTTAGGTGGTTTATTTAGCCTTGCCGTAATGTGCAGTATCTTAGTATTGCAGGTCACCTGTCGCAGACTCTGCATATACAAAATCTCAAGTCCACATTTGTATTTCATTTGTATCGATAATGTCAGAAACCTCTACCAAACCTTACTTGTTACGTGCCATTTACGAATGGTGTACCGATAACGGCTTCACACCTTATCTGGCAGCCCAGGTCGATGCGAACACGCGCGTCCCGCAACAGTTCGTTAAGAATGGTGAGATCGTTCTCAACATCAGTTTCGAAGCAACCAGCAGTTTAAAAATGGACAATGAGTCCGTTAATTTTAGTGCTCGGTTCGGTGGTGTTGCGCGCGAAATTTCAGTGCCGGTCGATAATGTTATCGCAATTTACGCGCGTGAAAATGGACAAGGCATGGCATTTGAAGTGACTAAAACCGATACGAAGGGCATTGCCGCCGACGAGAAAAGTGCGCCGCCTAAAGTTTCTCCGATGGCGATCGTACCCACTCTGACGTCAGTACCATCGTCAGGTTCGGCTTCGGAAGATAAAGTTAATCACACTGATCCAGAAAAAGATCCAGAACCGCCAAAAAAAGGTGGAAGACCTACCCTAACTAGAATTAAGTAATGTATAATTCTGTTCTCGCACTTTTGCTGGCTTAGCTCATCTGGTAGAGCACCTGACTTGTAATCAGGGGGTGGCGGGTTCAAGTCCTGCAGCCAGCACCAATATTTAAAAGGCCCACAGTCATGTGGGCCTTTTTCGTTTACTCCTCAAATATCTCCTTGCTTCGCAATTCGTGTTGTGCAGGTGTAGTATCGCTAAAACTAAAAAAGATGCGATGCTTTACCGACGAATTTATCTCAATGCTAAATCAGCCCCACTCAAAGGCGCGTTGCATATCTGCGAATCGGCCCTGAATCAAATCTACTAAAAGGTCCGGCTGTTATTTTCGCTGAAGTCTCCGTTGGTTTAATATTGGCTGGTCCAATGCAGAGTTAGAGACCTAGTTACGATTGTCATTACCCTCTAAGGGATATTTTTCCGATTTTACATTGGCAAGAAATGCGCCTCTTGCGCAGCATTCATTAATCGTGATTCGCGCTTGACTTAGAGCGCACTCTAACAAATACACTCAATCTCATGACCACTTCCCTGACGATTCAACAAGCTGCGGCCGCCACGGGGCTGACAGTGCATACACTGCGCTATTACGAACGCATTGGTTTGATTGATCCGATACCTCGGCAAGACAATCAACACAGGTTGTATCGTGACGAAGATATTCTTTGGATCGGTTTTTTGCTGAAGTTACGATCAACTGGTTTGCCTATTCGCAAAATGTTGCGTTATGCGGAGTTGCGACGGTTGGGAGATCAACGGGAAAGTGTGTCAGAACGGAAGGCGATGCTGGAAGAGCATACGTTGTCGCTGGAGACGACGCTCGCAGATTTGCAAAGCAATCTGGCGGTCATGCACAAGAAAATTGCGCTGTACGCCAATATTGAAACGACATTGAATGCGCACCCTGCCATTAAAACTTTTGATAAGGAATACGGTCATGAGCACGCACACAAACCAACCCATAAGCACACGCAAACTCGGCGCTAACGGCCCGACAGTTTCCGCCATCGGCCTAGGCTGCATGGGGATGAGTGATTTTTATGCAAATCGAGATGATGTCGAATCCGTCGCCACCATTCATCGGGCGCTGGAATTGGGCATTAACTTTCTCGACACTGCGGATATGTACGGTCCGTACCTCAACGAGGAATTAATTGCTAAAGCTATCAAAGGTAAGCGCGATCAGATTTTTATCGCGACTAAATTTGGCTTTGTCCGTGACAGCACCGATGTCAATGCACGTGGCGTTGATGGCAGTCCGGTATATATCCGGCGCGCCGTTGAAGGTAGTCTGAAGCGTCTGGGGATAGAGACGATCGATCTTTATTACCAACATCGGATTGATCCACAAACGCCAATCGAAGACACGGTCGGGACTCTCGCAGATTTGGTTACGGCGGGAAAGATACGTTACATCGGCTTATCTGAGGCGTCTCCTGAAACGCTGGAACGTGCCCATAAAATCCATCCGATCACTGCGCTGCAAAGTGAGTATTCTCTTTGGACGCGTGACCCAGAGCAGGGCGTTCTGGCGACTTGCCGCAAGCTTGGTATCGGGTTCGTCCCTTACAGTCCTTTGGGCCGAGGATTTTTGACCGGCGCGATCACCACACCGGAACAATTCCCAGAAGATGATTACCGTCGTCATAGTCCACGTTTTCAGGGAGAGAACTTTGCCAAGAATTTGGCATTAGTCGATAAGGTAAAAGAACTTGCGACACGCCATGGTTGTACGCCGGGTCAATTGGCTCTGGCCTGGGTGCTAGCGCAAGGCGACGACATCGTTCCGATTCCAGGCACTAAACGTCGTAGCTATTTGGAAGAGAACGTCAAGGCGGTGAGTTTGCCGCTAGCGAAAAATGATCTCGCAGAACTTGATGCAATTTTTCCATTTGGCGCTGCAAGCGGTACGCGGTATGTCGAGAGCAGCATGAAATTGCTGAATGGCTAAATCAGATGATTAGACTGTCGGTTGTCAGTTTAATTAGTCAAAAAAAAGACCACAGAGAAATCTGTGGTCTTTTTTTAGTGTATTTTTACGCGTTAAACAAACGCGCCAGTTCCACGCCGGGCTCTGGCGCACGCATAAATGTTTCACCGACCAAAAATGCATGGACATTGGCATCGCGCATGCGCTTCACGTCATCGATTGTCTGGATGCCAGATTCAGTGACAACTAATTTATCTGGAGAAATACCGGGCAGCAGCGCCAGTGTGTTATCCAACGATGTTTCAAATGTACGTAGATTGCGGTTATTGACACCTAACAATGCTGTTTTCAGCTTGAGCGCAGCGGCCAGTTCTTCAGCGTTATGGACCTCGACCAGCACGCTCATGCCAAGCTCTAATGCAAGCGCCTCCATCTCGGCCATTAAACCGTGATCAAGCGCTGCAACGATCAGTAAAATGGCATCCGCGCCCCAGTGGCGTGCCTGATAAATTTGATACGGATCGATCATGAAATCTTTGCGCAGCACGGGAAGGGCGCAGGCGGCGCGCGCTTGCTGCATGTATGCCGGTGAACCTTGAAAGAATTTTTCGTCAGTCAGGACGGATAGGCATGCAGCGCCGTGGGTAGCGTAGTTGATGGCGATATCAGCAGGATGAAAGTCAGCGCGAATCACGCCTTTGGACGGGGATGCCTTTTTGATTTCGGCAATAATTCCAGCATGCCCCGCATTAACCTTGGCACGCAATGCAGCTTCGAAGTCACGTAAATTATTTCTGGCATCGATATCGGTTTCGACTTCGCGGCGCAAGCTGGCCAGGTCTCGCTGTTTTTTCGCGACAGCGATTTCATCGGCTTTAACGTCGAGAATTTTATTCAGAATATCGGACATAGTGGTGTTCCTTTCGTGTTCCTAATGCGCGTATGGCCACATATCTATACTTTATGGCAGCCTGTTATTCAGTTGCTGGCGCCGAGTGTTTGTGTGGTTTTAATGAACTGCTCCAGCTTCAGGCGTGCGGCACCGGATGCCATCACTGCGCGAGCTTTGATCAGACCATCGGCAATTGAGCTGGTAATACCAGCTGCGTAAAGCGCGGTCGCAGCGTTGAGCGCGACGATGTCACGCGCGGGGCCGGGGACGTCATCAAGCGCTTCGAAAATCTTCTCTTTTGATTCTTGCGAATTGGCGACTTTTAAATTGCGGCTGGCGATCATTTGCATGCCGAAATCTTCCGGATGTATTTCATATTCGCGAATTTCACCGTTGATCAGCTCGCCGACTAGTGTTGCTGCACCGAGTGATACTTCGTCCATGTTATCGCGTCCCCAGACCACCAGCGCCCGCTGCGCGCCAAGTCGTTGTAATACGCGAACCTGAATCCCCACCAAATCCGGATGAAATACCCCCATCAGAATATTCGGTGCGCCAGCTGGATTGGTCAGCGGTCCCAGAATATTAAAGATGGTTCGCACGCCTAGTTCTTTTCGTACCGGCGCTGCATGTTTCATTGCTGCATGGTGATTGGGCGCAAACATGAAACCGATGCCGGTCTGATCGATTGATTGCGAAACTTGCTGTGGCGTCAGATTGATATTAGCACCCAACGACTCGAGCACATCGGCACTTCCCGATGAGGATGAAACGCTGCGGCCGCCATGTTTGGCGATGCGGGCGCCGCCAGCAGCGGCAACGAACATAGTTGCAGTAGAAATATTGAAAGTTTGCGCACCATCACCTCCAGTACCGACGATATCGAGCAGGTTATCGGTGTTCGTAGTGGGGACGGGGGTGGCGAACTCACGCATAACTTGCGCGGCGGCAGCAATTTCGCCAATGGTTTCTTTTTTAACGCGCAGACCCATTGTCAGCGCCGCGATCATGACCGGCGACATATCGCCCCGCATAATTTTGCGGAACAAATGCAACATCTCATCGTGGAATATTTCGCGATGCTCAATACAGCGCAAGAGCGCTTCTTGTTCGGTGATCGGCATGGGTTCCTCTTGAAGCTTTACGTTGGATTGCGCTTGGCAAGCCCAATGCCATCGCATCCTGAAATCAACGGAGACCAGTAAGGTTAGCCGGACTTATTGGACGTCCGACTAACTACTGTAAAGGCGTGGGCTAATAGTGCAACGCTGCAAAAACAGACTAACGTTGCAAAAAGTTTTTAAGCAAGGCATGACCATGTTCGGACAGGATGGATTCAGGATGAAATTGCACACCCTCGATATCCAACGTCTTATGGCGCACACCCATGATTTCACCGTCATCGGTCCACGCTGTAATTTCCAGACAATCCGGTAATGACGCGCGCTCAATGGCTAGCGAATGGTAGCGAATGACCGTGAATGGGCTAGGCAAATCTTTGAATACACCTACGCCGGTATGATGCACCGGCGAGGTTTTGCCATGCATGACTTGTTGTGCGCGCACGACTTTTCCACCGAAAGCTTCACCAATTGCCTGATGGCCGAGACAAACGCCCAGAATAGGCAGCGTGCCGCCCAATTTCCTCAGCAATTCAACGCAAATCCCAGCTTCTTTAGGACTGCAAGGACCGGGCGAGATACAAATGCGCTCTGGTTTGAGCGCAGCGATCTCATCAAGCGTGATTTCATCGTTACGGAAAGTCCGTACATCTTCACCGAGTTCACCAAAATATTGCACCAGGTTATAGGTGAAGGAATCATAGTTATCGATCATTAGCAGCATCAGATTTCTCCATCCAGACCATCTTGCACTTGTTCCGCTGCGCGTAATACTGCGCGGGCCTTATTTTCGGTTTCTTCCCACTCGGTTTCTGGCACAGAATCAGCGACGATTCCGGCTGCGGCTTGCACGTATAGCATGCCGTCTTTGATGACGCCGGTGCGGATGGCGATGGCGACATCCATTTCGCCGCCAAATGACAGGTAACCGCAAGCGCCGCCGTAAATGCCTCGTTTAGTCAGTTCCAGTTCGTCGATGACTTCCATTGCCCGTACTTTTGGCGCACCTGAAAGCGTGCCTGCGGGGAAAGTAGCTTTGAGCACATCCAGATTCGACAAGCCGGATTTGAGTACACCTTCGACGTTGGAAACAATGTGCTGCACGTGGGAATATTTTTCGATGACCATCTGGTCAGTAACTTTGACGGTGCCGGTTTCAGCAATGCGGCCGATATCGTTGCGGGCCAGATCAATCAGCATCACGTGTTCAGCGATTTCTTTTGGATCGGCGAGTAATTCGATCGCCAGTTGTTCGTCGCGCTCAGGAGTAGCTCCACGCGGACGGGTTCCTGCTAGCGGACGTATGGTGACTTTGCGTTTGCCCTCAGCGGTAGCTGTCGGTGCAGCTGTTTGTTCGTTGCGGACCAAAATCTCTGGCGACGAGCCAACAATTTGCATGTCGCCGAAATTATAGAAATACATATATGGCGACGGATTCAATGACCGCAATGCGCGATACAGCATCAGTGGCGAATCGACGTAAGGTTTTTTAATCCGTTGGCCGATTTGTACCTGCATCAAATCGCCCGCCATTACGTATTCTTTAGCCTTGGCAACGGCTTTGAGATAGTCTTCTTTTTTGAATTCGCGGATGGTTTCGGTGCGGACCGATGCCGATGTGACCGGCGCATCGGCTGGGCGGCGCAACATCGTGCGTAAATCTTTCAGACGCTGACGACCCTTGGAGAATGCTTCTGGCTGGGTCGGATCGGTGTAGACGATCAGATATAGTTTGCCGGAGAGATTATCAATTACCGCCAATTCTTCGGTTAGCAGTAATTGGATATCGGGTAGGCCCAGATCATCTTTTGGGGTGCTGTGCGCCAGCCGTTTTTCTATGTGGCGGACAGTGTCATAACCAAAATAGCCAGCCAGACCGCCGCAGAAGCGTGGCATACCGGCACGAATTGCTACTTTATAGCGTGACTGAAATTCGCTGATGAAGTCGAGCGGATTACCTTCTTTAGTCTCAATGATCTTGTCATTCTTGACAACTTCAATACGCGTGCCATAACTACGCAGCAGGGTTGACGCGGGCAGGCCGATAAAAGAATAGCGCCCAAAGCGTTCGCCGCCGACGACGGACTCAAGCAAGAACGTATTTTTTCCGGCCTGCTGAGTCTGCGCTAATTTTAAATAGAGCGTCAACGGCGTTTCAAGATCGGCTAAAGCTTCGGCGATCAGAGGAATGCGATTATAGCCTTGTGCGGCCAGCGATTTGAATTCGAGTTCGGTCATGTTTCTCTCCAGGCCGCTATTGTAGAACAGCGGTGGTTTAATGCAAAAACGTTGTCTGCGATGTGCTTTAAAAAGACAAAAAACAGACAGCGGCGATCAGCGGGTTACTTAGCCCAGGATTGCCAGCGTCGCCAGAGCCAGGCCTCAGGGGCGGCTAGTGGGACATTACGTTTTTTTTTCAAGAAACATTATTCAGAAATAGTTGTGTTGAATACGCGAATTTATAGCGAAATAAGCTGTGCTGCAGAAAGCAGCGTGGCTACTATACCATCGGAATCGACGTCTTGTATAGACGCGCCATGGTTGTAACCATACGGCACCGTTAATACGCGACAACCCGCTGCACGGGCGGCTTGGGCATCGTTTGAAGAGTCGCCAATCGCGACTATTTGCGCCGGTGCCAGATCGAATTGACGGCAAACCTCAAGGAAAGGCATCGGGTCTGGTTTTTTTCTGGCAAAGGAGTCGCCGCCATAAACCAGCTCAAAGAAATCGCGCAATCCGGTCTTTTCTAACAACGGTAGCGCAAACGCAATTGGCTTGTTCGTGACGCAGGCCAGCCGCAGGCCCATCTCTTGCATTTGCTGTAATCCCTCGATTACACCGGGATATAGCGTTGCGCAATTACCGTTAATGGCAAGGTAGTGGCGTTGATACGATGCTAGCGCGGCATCAAAATGCACCTCAACCTCTGCCGCCGGATAATCGACGGCCAAGACGCGACGAATCAGGTTTTCTGATCCTTTTCCGACAAAATTGATCACGGTCTGCAAAGTCAGCGGCGGCAGATCGAAATCCACCCGCATGAGATTAATCGCAACCTGAAAATCCGGCGCCGTATCAATCATGGTGCCGTCTAAATCAATAATCGCCGCTGCAATGCCAGTTAACGCCATTGCAGTATGTGCATTAGTCGCTGCCACCGCGCTGCTTAACGACATACTTTTACCAACTCGTCACGCATTGCATCGATGACTGCTTTGTAATCAGGTTTACCAAAAATAGCCGAACCGGCAACGAATGTATCTGCCCCAGCAGCAGCAGCAGCAGCGATGTTGTCAATTTTGATGCCGCCATCGACTTCTAGCAGGATATCGCGACCAGAGTCATCAATCAGGCGACGGACGATAGCGATTTTTCTCAGCGCTTCAGGGATAAAGGACTGGCCTCCGAAGCCGGGGTTGACGGACATGATCAGGATAATGTCGAGTTTATCCATGACGTGATCCAGAAAATCCAGCGGCGTGCCCGGATTAAATACCAAGCCTGCTTTACAACCATGGTCGCGGATCAATTGCAACGAACGATCTATATGTTCTGATGCTTCAGGATGAAATGTGATGATATTGGCGCCAGCCTTGGCAAAGTCGGGAATGATGCGATCTACCGGTTTGACCATCAGATGCACGTCAATAGGCACTTGGACGTGGGGACGAATTGCTTCGCATACTAGCGGGCCGATGGTCAGGTTGGGAACGTAATGGTTATCCATGACGTCAAAGTGGATCATATCGGCCCCGGCACTGACCACGTTGCGGACTTCTTCGCCGAGACGGGCGAAATCGGCAGATAAAATGCTTGGGGCAATACGATAGGTTGGTATGTTTGGCATGGCGATCATTGATTAAGGTGCTGCATAGAAGATGCGGTATTTTACCCCGCAGGTGCGTTATGAGCAGCGTTGTACTTGCTTCTGCCGGTAAATTCGTGTGCAATGGTCCGATTGATGCAACGTGCTGGCGCTGAAAGTTGTCGATCGACTTATTCAGCGAGGCCGCCCAATTACTCTTTGGAAACTAAGGAAATCTGCATGGCTGCTTATGAATTTACGGTTACGGTAAAAACGCAATATCTGGAAGAGCAATCTGAGCCAGAGCGGAATCATTATGTTTTTGCTTACGCAATCACCATAAAAAACACTGGTCAGGTGGCAGCGCAATTAATTTCGCGGCATTGGGTAATCACCGACGCGGACAATACTGTGCAGGAAGTGCGTGGATTAGGCGTCATTGGCCATCAGCCATTGCTGCAACCGGGCGAAAATTTCGAATATACCAGCGGCACTTCGTTGGCCACGCCGCAAGGCTCGATGTTTGGTGAGTTTTTCTGCGTTGCAGAAGATGGCGAACAGTTTGAGTCGCGCATCCCTGAATTCGTTTTGTCGTTGCCGCGGACGTTGCATTAATCTTCGCACTTTATTTCGTTAGTGCATTGAATGCGTTATTACGCGTTCTTGTCGCCATCTTGTTTTTTCGGCGATGCTTTACGTGCTGGTGGCTGATCAGGTTTTCGGCCCGACATGGTCCACCAGACAATAAACACAAATAAGAAGAAGGCGACAGTCGCCTCAAGTATTAATAACCACATAAAGAATCCTCAATGTCATTCAAGCGCATAAGTCTACCTGTTTCAGCCTTACCTATCGCCCTCATCGTCCTCAGTATTGCAGGTTGCTCTACTTCTCCGTCGTTGACAACGCCGACGGCGCCCGAGAAAAAACCTCCTCCGATTAGTTCATCTGTTCCGTTGCCAAATATTCAAGCGCCGCCTGGTACGCTGCGGGCGAGTTCTTTTGCGGCACTGCCTGGTTGGAAAAACGACGACGTGCGTCAGGCGATGCCCGCTTTTTTAACCTCTTGTACAACGATGGTCAGACGCGCTGACTGGACTGAGCCATGTAATCTGGCGCGGAATGTTGATGCAGGCAATGAAAGCGCAGTGAGAGCTTTCTTCGAAGCATTTTTTACGCCTTATCAGGTAGTGAATGCAGACGGCACTGACAATGGCTTGGTGACGGGCTATTACGAACCACTATTACGCGGGGCGCGCAAACGCGGTGGCGCTTATCAAACACCTTTATATAGGGCACCGGATGATTTGCTGACGATAGATTTGGCGACCATTTACCCGGAGCTTAAAGGCTTGCGTTTGCGGGGGCGGCTAGTTGGAAACCGGGTGGTGCCGTATCCGAATCGGGCTGAGCTGGATAAAACGGGTAGTTTGACGGGTAAAGAAATTGTTTGGGTCGATGATCCGGTCGATGCTTTTTTTCTGCAAGTGCAAGGTTCTGGCAGGGTCCAGATGACGAATGGCGAGATTTTACGCGTGGCGTATGCCGACCAAAATGGCTATCCTTATAAGTCGATTGGACGTTATCTGATTGATAAGGGCGAGTTGACGTTGGCGCAGGCTTCCGCGCAAGGGATCAAAGCATGGCTGGCAGCGAATCCATCGCGTCAGCAGGAATTGTTAAATTCGAATCCAAGTTACGTCTTCTTTAAAGAAGAAAAAGTGCTGGACCCGAACCAAGGACCGAAAGGTGCGCAGGGCGTACCGTTGACCCCGCAGCGTTCAATTGCAGTAGATCCGCATTTTATTCCGTTAGGGGTGCCAGTATTCTTGGCGACGACCTATCCGAACAGTGCAAAAAATCTACAACAGTTAATGGTGGCGCAGGATACCGGTGGGGCGATTAAGGGAGCGGTGCGTGCCGATTTGTTTTGGGGATTTGGTAATGAGGCGGGCGAGAAGGCCGGAAGGATGAAGCAACGCGGTGCAATGTGGGTATTATTACCAAAATTGTCTAACGTCGCTGGGCGTTAATTTCTCACTACACTATATAGAGCAGTTAGAGCAGTTTTCTTAATGCGTTATTGACGTTTTGCCAACGTCTAATAACGCATTATGTATATTCGGATATAGAGATGGCTTAATTATCGTAAGACCAATACCGGAATAGTGGAATGGGCCAGCACTCTCTGCGTTTTACTCCCCAAAAACAGTCTGCTTAGCCCACTTCGACCGTGTGATGCCATAAAAATGACGTCACAGCCGTGTTTTTCGGCGACGTTAATGATCTCTTCGTCTGGATTAAACGCCTGAGCGGTAAGGATTTCGCACTCCACGCCAGCTGCCTTTGCCGCATCTGCAACTTTTTGCACGTGTAATTGCGCCAACGCCAACATATTCTCTTCATAAGTGCCCGGGTCCGCGGCCATAGTGCTTTCTGCCATCGGTGAGAATGGATATGGTTCTGCCACTGACAAACCGATCACCTTGCCGTTGCAAAACTTAGCAAATTCAATCGCGGCCGTAATTGCCTTATCTGACAACGTTGAACCGTCGGTTGGTACCAATATTGTTTTGAACATGGTGTGCCCTTCATGTATGAGGAATGGTGCTATTTTTGCAATTGAGATGATGCTTTAGTCTCGTCCTTATATAGACTAAAGATTGCTTTTTTAATTCCCTCTGTTAAATACATCAACCCATCGTGGTCGTTCTGATCATCGTATCTGTTATCTTGAAGCGCTACAATTGAAGCCTGTCCATTCCACCTAATGCTAAATAGGAAACGTTATGTCATACGAAGCTATTCTGATTGAAACGCAAGGAAAAGTCGGTCTTATCCGTTTGAATCGTCCTAAGGCGCTGAATGCTTTAAATGATCAGTTGATGACTGAGTTAGGCGAGGCGCTAACCACGTTCGATGCTGATGAGCAGATTGGTTGCATCATCATTACCGGCAGTGAAAAAGCTTTTGCCGCGGGCGCGGATATCGGTGCGATGGCAGGCTACTCTTATATGGACGCGTTTAAGGGCGATTACATTACCCGCAACTGGGAAGAAATCCGTCGCATCCGTAAGCCCGTCATCGCTGCAGTCGCGGGCTTCGCTTTAGGTGGTGGCTGTGAGTTGGCAATGATGTGTGATTTCATCATTGCGGCAGACAACGCGAAATTTGGTCAGCCTGAAATTAAGCTGGGCGTGATTCCCGGCGCTGGCGGCACGCAGCGTCTGCCGCGCGCGATATCGAAAGCCAAGGCGATGGATATGTGTCTGACTGCACGCATGATGGATGCGGTTGAGGCGGAGCGTGCAGGATTGGTATCGCGAATAGTGCCATTGGATCAGTTAATGGCCGAGTCGCTGGCAGCCGCTACCGTTATCGCTAATATGTCGTTGCCCGCAGTGATGATGATTAAAGAGTCGGTGAATCGCGCTTACGAAACTACCTTGGCTGAAGGCATTCAATTTGAGCGCCGGATGTTCCACAGTACCTTCGCGACCGAAGATCAAAAAGAAGGAATGCAGGCGTTTTTAGAGAAGCGTGCACCTGTCTTTAAAAATGTTTAAAAATTATGACAAAACTGCTTGCCAGTGTGTAGATGTGTTGCTATAGTTCGGCCTCTGTTGAAAACGACGCGCAATAAACGACACGGTGCAAGCGGTGTTGGGGGCGAAGTTGGGGATGGAACGGGGTTGTAAATGTGGGTGATTTTAAGTAGTCATAAAGTAGTTGGATCGGATTTAAATTGTTGTTAAAACGGTTTAAAAAAGAGTTGACGAAAAGCTTGAAGCGCCCCATAATCTCATCTCTCTGCTGCTGACAAACAAAACGATTTGTTGGTGCTGCGAACACTGCGGTGTGACGCAAAACAGAGGACAGTTCTTTAACAATTAACAGCCGATAAGTGTGGGCGTTTAATGAAAGTGCAGCGTAAATTACTTCGGTAGTTTGCGTATAACTTAAAACATTAAATGTTCACAAAAGAAGAAAATAGGATATTTCGCAAGGTCAAACTTGGGAAGTAGCCTGTCAGTATTTTGAGTGAGCGATAGCAGCGATGCTAGGCAGCAATGCCACAAAACAGAGATTAAACTGAAGAGTTTGATCCTGGCTCAGATTGAACGCTGGCGGCATGCCTTACACATGCAAGTCGAACGGTAACAGGGAGCTTGCTCCGCTGACGAGTGGCGAACGGGTGAGTAATATATCGGAACGTGCCTTTGAGTGGGGGATAACTAGTCGAAAGATTAGCTAATACCGCATACGATCTACGGATGAAAGTGGGGGATTCGTAAGAACCTCATGCTCAAAGAGCGGCCGATATCTGATTAGCTAGTTGGTGAGGTAAAGGCTCACCAAGGCTTCGATCAGTAGCTGGTCTGAGAGGACGACCAGCCACACTGGGACTGAGACACGGCCCAGACTCCTACGGGAGGCAGCAGTGGGGAATTTTGGACAATGGGCGCAAGCCTGATCCAGCAATGCCGCGTGAGTGAAGAAGGCCTTCGGGTTGTAAAGCTCTTTTGTCAGGGAAGAAACGGTCTTGGCTAATACCTGGGGCTAATGACGGTACCTGAAGAATAAGCACCGGCTAACTACGTGCCAGCAGCCGCGGTAATACGTAGGGTGCAAGCGTTAATCGGAATTACTGGGCGTAAAGCGTGCGCAGGCGGTTGTGTAAGACAGGTGTGAAATCCCCGGGCTTAACCTGGGAATGGCATTTGTGACTGCACGGCTAGAGTGTGTCAGAGGGGGGTAGAATTCCACGTGTAGCAGTGAAATGCGTAGAGATGTGGAGGAATACCGATGGCGAAGGCAGCCCCCTGGGATAACACTGACGCTCATGCACGAAAGCGTGGGGAGCAAACAGGATTAGATACCCTGGTAGTCCACGCCCTAAACGATGTCTACTAGTTGTCGGGTCTTAATTGACTTGGTAACGCAGCTAACGCGTGAAGTAGACCGCCTGGGGAGTACGGTCGCAAGATTAAAACTCAAAGGAATTGACGGGGACCCGCACAAGCGGTGGATGATGTGGATTAATTCGATGCAACGCGAAAAACCTTACCTACCCTTGACATGTACGGAACGCCTGAGAGATTAGGTGGTGCTCGAAAGAGAACCGTAACACAGGTGCTGCATGGCTGTCGTCAGCTCGTGTCGTGAGATGTTGGGTTAAGTCCCGCAACGAGCGCAACCCTTGTCATTAGTTGCTACGAAAGGGCACTCTAATGAGACTGCCGGTGACAAACCGGAGGAAGGTGGGGATGACGTCAAGTCCTCATGGCCCTTATGGGTAGGGCTTCACACGTCATACAATGGTACATACAGAGGGCCGCCAACCCGCGAGGGGGAGCTAATCCCAGAAAGTGTATCGTAGTCCGGATTGTAGTCTGCAACTCGACTACATGAAGTTGGAATCGCTAGTAATCGCGGATCAGCATGTCGCGGTGAATACGTTCCCGGGTCTTGTACACACCGCCCGTCACACCATGGGAGCGGGTTTCACCAGAAGTAGGTAGCCTAACCGTAAGGAGGGCGCTTACCACGGTGGGATTCGTGACTGGGGTGAAGTCGTAACAAGGTAGCCGTATCGGAAGGTGCGGCTGGATCACCTCCTTTCTAGAGTTTGTACGGACATTAAGCGTCCACACTTATCGGTGTGTTAGTTAAAAGAAGAACAGTTATAGGTAGAGCGCGGTGCGCGTGCGATAGAGGGTTTATCGTTGACTACTGAAGTACTGATCCAAAGCGGGTCTGTAGCTCAGTTGGTTAGAGCACCGTGTTGATAACGCGGGGGTCGTTGGTTCGAGCCCAACCAGACCCACCACAAGTTTATGGGGGCTTAGCTCAGCTGGGAGAGCACCTGCTTTGCAAGCAGGGGGTCATCGGTTCGATCCCGTTAGCCTCCACCATATTGTTTGATTCCCAGAGCGGGGGTTGAGCGTGGTGAAATATCAAACCTAAGTCAGGTATTACGCAGGGTAAGACAGCGTGATGCGGCGCGATTTAGGTTTGATCTTTTTAAGATCATTGGCTGTTTGTTCTTTAACAATTTAGAAGAAGTAAAGATTCGTCCGCAGTGCGACAGCATTGTGGATGGGTATGATTGTATCAAATCAAAAAGTATTAAAAGAGTTCTCAAAAGAGCATACGAGAGTATGCAACTGCGAAAACACTTTGGATACGGCAAACGCTAAAGTAATACTCATAAGTAATATCCTATAACCGGTTTTTAGACGTGAACGCGTCTAGAGGCTAACGTTATAGGGACAAGTGAATAAGTGCACATGGTGGATGCCTTGGCGATTACAGGCGATGAAGGACGTAGTAGCTTGCGATAAGCTGCGGGGAGCGAGCAAACACGCTTTGATCCGCAGATTTCCGAATGGGGAAACCCACCCTTTTAGGGTATTGCATACTGAATACATAGGTATGCAAGGCGAACGTGGCGAACTGAAACATCTAAGTAGCTACAGGAAAAGAAATCAACCGAGATTCCCAAAGTAGTGGCGAGCGAAATGGGAACAGCCTGCACGATTTAGCATCAGCGATAATGGAACACTCTGGAAATAGTGGCCATAGAGGGTGATAGCCCCTTACATGAAATCGGTGGTGTGGAACTAAGTGTGCGACAAGTAGGGCGGGACACGTGTAATCCTGTCTGAACATGGGGGGACCATCCTCCAAGGCTAAATACTCGTAATCGACCGATAGTGAACCAGTACCGTGAGGGAAAGGCGAAAAGAACCCCGGAAGGGGAGTGAAATAGATCCTGAAACCGTGTGCATACAAACAGTAGGAGCGGACTTGTTCCGTGACTGCGTACCTTTTGTATAATGGGTCAGCGACTTACATTCAGTGGCAAGCTTAACCGTATAGGGAAGGCGTAGAGAAATCGAGTCCGAATAGGGCGTTCAGTCGCTGGGTGTAGACCCGAAACCAAGTGATCTACTCATGGCCAGGATGAAGGTGCGGTAACACGCACTGGAGGTCCGAACCCACTAATGTTGAAAAATTAGGGGATGAGCTGTGGGTAGGGGTGAAAGGCTAAACAAACTTGGAAATAGCTGGTTCTCTCCGAAAACTATTTAGGTAGTGCCTCAAGTATCACCATCGGGGGTAGAGCACTGTTATGGCTAGGGGGTCATTGCGACTTACCAACCCATTGCAAACTCCGAATACCGATGAGTGCGAGCTTGGGAGACAGACGCCGGGTGCTAACGTCCGACGTCAAGAGGGAAACAACCCAGACCGCCAGCTAAGGTCCCAAAGATTGGCTAAGTGGCAAACGAAGTGGGAAGGCTAAAACAGTCAGGAGGTTGGCTTAGAAGCAGCCATCCTTTAAAGAAAGCGTAATAGCTCACTGATCGAGTCGTCCTGCGCGGAAGATGTAACGGGGCTAAGCCAGTCACCGAAGCTGCGGATATCAATTTATTGATATGGTAGGAGAGCGTTCTGTAAGCCTGCGAAGGTGTCTTGTAAAGGATGCTGGAGGTATCAGAAGTGCGAATGCTGACATGAGTAGCGATAATGGGGGTGAAAAGCCTCCACGCCGTAAGCCCAAGGTTTCCTGTTCAACGTTCATCGGAGCAGGGTGAGTCGGCCCCTAAGGCGAGGCAGAGATGCGTAGCTGATGGGAAGCAGGTTAATATTCCTGCACCGTCGTGTGATGCGATGGGGGGACGGATCGCGGAAGGTTGTCCGACTGTTGGAATAGTCGGTTTTTGGCTCAGAGAAGGCTGTTAGGCAAATCCGGCAGCGTAATTCAAGGGGTTGAGACGAGTGAATTTATTCACGAAGCAATCGGAAGTGGTTCCAAGAAAAGCCTCTAAGCTTCAGTCACACGAGACCGTACCGCAAACCGACACAGGTGGGCGAGATGAGTATTCTAAGGCGCTTGAGAGAACTCGGGAGAAGGAACTCGGCAAATTTGTACCGTAACTTCGGGATAAGGTACGCCCCGGTAGCTTGACTGGCTTGCGCCAGAAGGGTGAAAGGGCTGCAATAAAAAGGTGGCTGCGACTGTTTAATAAAAACACAGCACTATGCAAACACGAAAGTGGACGTATATGGTGTGACTCCTGCCCGGTGCTGGAAGATTAAATGATGGGGTGCAAGCTCTTGATTGAAGTCCCAGTAAACGGCGGCCGTAACTATAACGGTCCTAAGGTAGCGAAATTCCTTGTCGGGTAAGTTCCGACCTGCACGAATGGAGTAACGATGGCCACACTGTCTCCTCCCGAGACTCAGCGAAGTTGAAATGTTTGTGATGATGCAATCTACCCGCGGCTAGACGGAAAGACCCCATGAACCTTTACTGTAGCTTTGCATTGAATTTTGAACCAATCTGTGTAGGATAGGTGGGAGGCTTTGAAGCGTGAACGCTAGTTTGCGTGGAGCCAACCTTGAAATACCACCCTGGTTTGTTTGAGATTCTAACCTTGGTCCGTTATCCGGATCGGGGACAGTGCATGGTAGGCAGTTTGACTGGGGCGGTCTCCTCCCAAAGTGTAACGGAGGAGTTCGAAGGTACGCTAGGTACGGTCGGACATCGTGCTGGTAGTGCAATGGCATAAGCGTGCTTAACTGCGAGACTGACAAGTCGAGCAGGTACGAAAGTAGGACATAGTGATCCGGTGGTTCTGTATGGAAGGGCCATCGCTCAACGGATAAAAGGTACTCTGGGGATAACAGGCTGATTCCTCCCAAGAGTTCATATCGACGGGGGAGTTTGGCACCTCGATGTCGGCTCATCACATCCTGGGGCTGTAGCCGGTCCCAAGGGTATGGCTGTTCGCCATTTAAAGTGGTACGTGAGCTGGGTTTAAAACGTCGTGAGACAGTTTGGTCCCTATCTGCCGTGGGCGTTGGAAATTTGAAGGGGGCTGCTCCTAGTACGAGAGGACCGGAGTGGACGAACCTCTGGTGTACCGGTTGTCACGCCAGTGGCATTGCCGGGTAGCTAAGTTCGGAAGAGATAACCGCTGAAAGCATCTAAGCGGGAAACTTGCCTTGAGATGATATTTCCCGGGAACTAGATTCCCCTAAAGGGTCGTTCGAGACCAGGACGTTGATAGGCTGGGTGTGGAAGCGTAGTAATACGTTAAGCTAACCAGTACTAATTGCCCGTGCGGCTTGTCCCTATAACCTTAGCAGGTTATATATAAGCTAATGAGATATGTGTTTGCCTGAAAAGTGCAATCATACCCAGTGTTGGGGTAACGAAACCCTCGTTACCCCAACACATGAAACAAAACTTTACTTCTTCTAGATTGCGTTGTGTGTTGCCCGATTGGGAACATATGACACTACAGTTTATGCCTGATGACCATAGCGAGTTGGTACCACCCCTTCCCATCCCGAACAGGACCGTGAAACGACTTTGCGCCGATGATAGTGCTGCAACCAGTGTGAAAGTAGGTCATCGTCAGGCTTTTATTAGAAAACCCTCCCAGAGAAATCTGGGAGGGTTTTTGCTTTGGGCAATCGAAATCGAATCGAAATCGGATCGGAGAAAAACACACACCTACTGCATGTATTGAGCCATTTATTTAGCCAATCGATATTTCCGGTACAACCATTCCTCATATAATCCGCCGTCACACATCAGCCAATCAGCATCCAACAAAATATCAAGCATCAAAATGACTATCCCAAAGTAAGCGTGCGCTCAAAACCGTCTATACCTAATCCTCAAATGTCCGCATGATTGCGTTGGAGGGTACAAATCGATTGTGCCCACAACTTCAAATTATGGACACAAATATTGAGTCGGTTACTCCCTCTAAGCGCAGTGGTTATCGGCAACATTCGATTGATTTCAAACGCATGGTGGTCGAACAATCCTTGATGGCTGGGGCCTCGGTGTCGCGGGTGGCGCGGGCCCACGATGTGAATGCGAACCAGGTATTTACCTGGCGTAAATTGTTTCGTGCAGGAGCCTATGAGATTGCCTCAGGCAAGTCCGTCAAATTGCTGCCAGTAGTTCTTGGCGACCCTCGGCAACCATCCCCTGCCAAGCCAGTCTTCACCACGGCCGTTACACCGACCGGCGTGATGGTCCTGGAAATAGGTAAGGCGCGACTTCGAGTCGAGGGCGTGGTGGATCCGTCTATGCTTTCCATGGTGCTGGCCCGGTTGCTGGCATGATCGGTTTGCCAGCAGGAACGCGGATCTGGATCGCAGCAGGCGTGACCGATATGCGTTGCGGTTTTAATGGGTTGGCAGCCAAGGTGCAAACGGCATTGGCCGATGACCCGTTTAGCGGTCACGTCTTCGTGTTTCGTGGCCGACGTGGCGATATTTTGAAGATCTTGTGGTGGACCGGCGACGGGCTGTGTCTGCTGGCCAAACGGCTGGAACGCGGCCGCTTCATCTGGCCGCAGGCAAGCGAAGGCGCGGTTTGTCTGTCGCAAGCGCAACTGTCAATGTTGCTGGAAGGGATCGATTGGCGACGTCCCGAGCGCACGCAACGGCCCCTGTCAGGCTTGTAAACATCGACGTCATTCGGTAAACTACGGGCATGTCAACGCCGCCCCACCTTCCCGACGATATCAGCGCTTTAAAAGCGATGATTACCGATCGTGATGCGGTCATTGCGTTGCACGGGGAAACGGTGGCGCAGCTACAGGACGCACTGTCCTCACATCGCATCGAAATCGAACACCTCAAGCTCTTCATCGCCAAACTCAAACGGCTGCAGTTCGGCCGCAAATCCGAGAAGCTGGACCGGCAAATTGAACAACTCGAATTACGGTTAGAAGATTTGCAGACAGAAGAAAGTGACGTTGCCAGCGCTGCCCCGGCAACGAAGCCAGTGCGTCCGAAGATACCACGCAAACCGCTACCGCCCCATTTGCCCCGGGACGAGAAGATCTATACGCCAGAGCATGCCGCCTGCCCCGATTGCGGTGGCGATTTGCGTCATCTCGGCAGTGACGTTGCCGAGCAACTTGAATTCGTCCCGGCCAGCTTTCGGGTCATCCGGCATGTGCGTCCCAAACTCGCTTGCACCTGCTGCGACTGCATCGTCCAGGCGCCGGCACCCAGCCGTCCGATTGCACGCGGTCTGGCGGGGCCCGGATTACTCGCCCATATTCTGGTGAGCAAGTTCGCTGATCATCTTCCGCTCTACCGGCAATCGGTCATCTATGCCCGGGAAGGTGTGGAACTGGATCGGGGATTATTGGCAGACTGGGTCGGTGCTGCCAGCAGCCTG
>NZ_PYFP01000005.1 GCF_003056055.1 Glaciimonas sp. PCH181 | reverse complement strand
GTTTATGGGGGCTTAGCTCAGCTGGGAGAGCACCTGCTTTGCAAGCAGGGGGTCATCGGTTCGATCCGTTAGCCTCCACCATATTGTTTGATTCCCAGAGCGGGGTTTGAGCGTGGTGAAATATCAAACCTAAGTCAGGTATTACGCAGGGTAAGACAGCGTGATGCGGCGCGATTTAGGTTTGATCTTTTTTAAGATCATTGGCTGTTTGTTCTTTAACAATTTAGAAGAAGTAAAGATTTCGTCCGCAGTGCGACAGCATTGTGGGATGGGTATGATTGTATCAAATCAAAAAGTATTAAAAGAGTTCTCAAAAAAGAGCATACGAGAGTATGCAAACTGGAAAACACTTTGGATACGGCAAACGCTAAAGTAATACTCATAAGTAATATCCTATAACCGGTTTTTAGACGTGAACGCGTCTAGAGGCTAACGTTATAGGGACAAGTGAATAAGTGCACATGGTGGATGCCTTGGCGATTACAGGCGATGAAGGACGTAGTAGCTTGCGATAAGCTGCGGGGAGCGAGCAAACACGCTTTGATCCGCAGATTTCCGAATGGGGAAACCCACCTTTTAGGGTATTGCATACTGAATACATAGGTATGCAAGGCGAACGTGGCGAACTGAAACATCTAAGTAGCTACAGGAAAAGAAATCAACCGAGATTCCCAAAGTAGTGGCGAGCGAAATGGGAACAGCCTGCACGATTTAGCATCAGCGATAATGGAACACTCTGGAATAGTGGCCATAGAGGGTGATAGCCCCTTACATGAAATCGGTGGTGTGGAACTAAGTGTGCGACAAGTAGGGCGGGACACGTGTAATCCTGTCTGAACATGGGGGGACCATCCTCCAAGGCTAAATACTCGTAATCGACCGATAGTGAACCAGTACCGTGAGGGAAAGGCGAAAAGAACCCCGGAAGGGGAGTGAAATAGATCCTGAAACCGTGTGCATACAAACAGTAGGAGCGGACTTGTTCCGTGACTGCGTACCTTTTGTATAATGGGTCAGCGACTTACATTCAGTGGCAAGCTTAACCGTATAGGGAAGGCGTAGAGAAATCGAGTCCGAATAGGGCGTTCAGTCGCTGGGTGTAGACCCGAAACCAAGTGATCTACTCATGGCCAGGATGAAGGTGCGGTAACACGCACTGGAGGTCCGAACCCACTAATGTTGAAAAATTAGGGGATGAGCTGTGGGTAGGGGTGAAAGGCTAAACAAACTTGGAAATAGCTGGTTCTCTCCGAAAACTATTTAGGTAGTGCCTCAAGTATCACCATCGGGGGTAGAGCACTGTTATGGCTAGGGGGTCATTGCGACTTACCAACCATTGCAAACTCCGAATACCGATGAGTGCGAGCTTGGGAGACAGACGCCGGGTGCTAACGTCCGACGTCAAGAGGGAAACAACCCAGACCGCCAGCTAAGGTCCCAAAGATTGGCTAAGTGGCAAACGAAGTGGGAAGGCTAAAACAGTCAGGAGGTTGGCTTAGAAGCAGCCATCCTTTAAAGAAAGCGTAATAGCTCACTGATCGAGTCGTCCTGCGCGGAAGATGTAACGGGGCTAAGCCAGTCACCGAAGCTGCGGATATCAATTTATTGATATGGTAGGAGAGCGTTCTGTAAGCCTGCGAAGGTGTCTTGTAAAGGATGCTGGAGGTATCAGAAGTGCGAATGCTGACATGAGTAGCGATAATGGGGGTGAAAAGCCTCCACGCCGTAAGCCCAAGGTTTCCTGTTCAACGTTCATCGGAGCAGGGTGAGTCGGCCCTAAGGCGAGGCAGAGATGCGTAGCTGATGGGAAGCAGGTTAATATTCCTGCACCGTCGTGTGATGCGATGGGGGGACGGATCGCGGAAGGTTGTCCGACTGTTGGAATAGTCGGTTTTTGGCTCAGAGAAGGCTGTTAGGCAAATCCGGCAGCGTAATTCAAGGGGTTGAGACGAGTGAATTTATTCACGAAGCAATCGGAAGTGGTTCCAAGAAAAGCCTCTAAGCTTCAGTCACACGAGACCGTACCGCAAACCGACACAGGTGGGCGAGATGAGTATTCTAAGGCGCTTGAGAGAACTCGGGAGAAGGAACTCGGCAAATTTGTACCGTAACTTCGGGATAAGGTACGCCCCGGTAGCTTGACTGGCTTGCGCCAGAAGGGTGAAAGGGCTGCAATAAAAAGGTGGCTGCGACTGTTTAATAAAAACACAGCACTATGCAAACACGAAAGTGGACGTATATGGTGTGACTCCTGCCCGGTGCTGGAAGATTAAATGATGGGGTGCAAGCTCTTGATTGAAGTCCCAGTAAACGGCGGCCGTAACTATAACGGTCCTAAGGTAGCGAAATTCCTTGTCGGGTAAGTTCCGACCTGCACGAATGGAGTAACGATGGCCACACTGTCTCCTCCCGAGACTCAGCGAAGTTGAAATGTTTGTGATGATGCAATCTACCCGCGGCTAGACGGAAAGACCCCATGAACCTTTACTGTAGCTTTGCATTGAATTTTGAACCAATCTGTGTAGGATAGGTGGAGGCTTTGAAGCGTGAACGCTAGTTTGCGTGGAGCCAACCTTGAAATACCACCCTGGTTTGTTTGAGATTCTAACCTTGGTCCGTTATCCGGATCGGGGACAGTGCATGGTAGGCAGTTTGACTGGGGCGGTCTCCTCCCAAAGTGTAACGGAGGAGTTCGAAGGTACGCTAGGTACGGTCGGACATCGTGCTGGTAGTGCAATGGCATAAGCGTGCTTAACTGCGAGACTGACAAGTCGAGCAGGTACGAAAGTAGGACATAGTGATCCGGTGGTTCTGTATGGAAGGGCCATCGCTCAACGGATAAAAGGTACTCTGGGGATAACAGGCTGATTCCTCCCAAGAGTTCATATCGACGGGGGAGTTTGGCACCTCGATGTCGGCTCATCACATCCTGGGGCTGTAGCCGGTCCCAAGGGTATGGCTGTTCGCCATTTAAAGTGGTACGTGAGCTGGGTTTAAAACGTCGTGAGACAGTTTGGTCCCTATCTGCCGTGGGCGTTGGAAATTTGAAGGGGGCTGCTCCTAGTACGAGAGGACCGGAGTGGACGAACCTCTGGTGTACCGGTTGTCACGCCAGTGGCATTGCCGGGTAGCTAAGTTCGGAAGAGATAACCGCTGAAAGCATCTAAGCGGGAAACTTGCCTTGAGATGATATTTCCCGGGAACTAGATTCCCCTAAAGGGTCGTTCGAGACCAGGACGTTGATAGGCTGGGTGTGGAAGCGTAGTAATACGTTAAGCTAACCAGTACTAATTGCCCGTGCGGCTTGTCCCTATAACCTTAGCAGGTTATATATAAGCTAATGAGATATGTGTTTGCCTGAAAAGTGCAATCATACCCAGTGTTGGGGTAACGAAACCCTCGTTACCCCAACACATGAAACAAAACTTTACTTCTTCTAGATTGCGTTGTGTGTTGCCCGATTGGGAACATATGACACTACAGTTTATGCCTGATGACCATAGCGAGTTGGTACCACCCCTTCCCATCCCGAACAGGACCGTGAAACGACTTTGCGCCGATGATAGTGCTGCAACCAGTGTGAAAGTAGGTCATCGTCAGGCTTTTATTAGAAAACCCTCCAGAGAAATCTGGGAGGGTTTTTGCTTTGGGCAATCGAAATCGAATCGAAATCGGATCGGAGAAAAACACACACCTACTGCATGTATTGAGCCATTTATTTAGCCAATCGATATTTCCGGTACAACCATTCCTCATATAATCCGCCGTCACACATCAGCCAATCAGCATCCAACAAAATATCAAGCATCAAAATGACTATCCCAAAGTAAGCGTGCGCTCAAAACCGTCTATACCTAATCCTCAAATGTCCGCATGATTGCGTTGGAGGGTACAAATCGATTGTGCCCACAACTTCAAATTATGGACACAAATATTGAGTCGGTTACTCCCTCTAAGCGCAGTGGTTATCGGCAACATTCGATTGATTTCAAACGCATGGTGGTCGAACAATCCTTGATGGCTGGGGCCTCGGTGTCGCGGGTGGCGCGGGCCCACGATGTGAATGCGAACCAGGTATTTACCTGGCGTAAATTGTTTCGTGCAGGAGCCTATGAGATTGCCTCAGGCAAGTCCGTCAAATTGCTGCCAGTAGTTCTTGGCGACCCTCGGCAACCATCCCCTGCCAAGCCAGTCTTCACCACGTTACACCGACCGGCGTGATGGTCCTGGAAATAGGTAAGGCGCGACTTCGAGTCGAGGGCGTGGTGGATCCGTCTATGCTTTCCATGGTGCTGGCCCGGTTGCTGGCATGATCGGTTTGCCAGCAGGAACGCGGATCTGGATCGCAGCAGGCGTGACCGATATGCGTTGCGGTTTTAATGGGTTGGCAGCCAAGGTGCAAACGGCATTGGCCGATGACCCGTTTAGCGGTCACGTCTTCGTGTTTCGTGGCCGACGTGGCGATATTTTGAAGATCTTGTGGTGGACCGGCGACGGGCTGTGTCTGCTGGCCAAACGGCTGGAACGCGGCCGCTTCATCTGGCCGCAGGCAAGCGAAGGCGCGGTTTGTCTGTCGCAAGCGCAACTGTCAATGTTGCTGGAAGGGATCGATTGGCGACGTCCCGAGCGCACGCAACGGCCCCTGTCAGGCTTGTAAACATCGACGTCATTCGGTAAACTACGGGCATGTCAACGCCGCCCACCTTCCCGACGATATCAGCGCTTTAAAAGCGATGATTACCGATCGTGATGCGGTCATTGCGTTGCACGGGGAAACGGTGGCGCAGCTACAGGACGCACTGTCCTCACATCGCATCGAAATCGAACACCTCAAGCTCTTCATCGCCAAACTCAAACGGCTGCAGTTCGGCCGCAAATCCGAGAAGCTGGACCGGCAAATTGAACAACTCGAATTACGGTTAGAAGATTTGCAGACAGAAGAAAGTGACGTTGCCAGCGCTGCCCCGGCAACGAAGCCAGTGCGTCCGAAGATACCACGCAAACCGCTACCGCCCCATTTGCCCGGGACGAGAAGATCTATACGCCAGAGCATGCCGCCTGCCCCGATTGCGGTGGCGATTTGCGTCATCTCGGCAGTGACGTTGCCGAGCAACTTGAATTCGTCCCGGCCAGCTTTCGGGTCATCCGGCATGTGCGTCCCAAACTCGCTTGCACCTGCTGCGACTGCATCGTCCAGGCGCCGGCACCCAGCCGTCCGATTGCACGCGGTCTGGCGGGGCCCGGATTACTCGCCCATATTCTGGTGAGCAAGTTCGCTGATCATCTTCCGCTCTACCGGCAATCGGTCATCTATGCCCGGGAAGGTGTGGAACTGGATCGGGGATTATTGGCAGACTGGGTCGGTGCTGCCAGCAGCCTGCTGCGACCGCTGGTCGATGCGGTACGCCGTCATGTGATGGCAACGACCAAATTACATGCCGACGACACCCCGATCCCGGTACTGGCACCCGGCAATGGCAAGACCAAAACAGCCAGACTGTGGACGTATGTCCGCGACGACCGGCCATCGGGATCAACCGATGCCCCGGCAGTCTGGTTCGCTTACACGCCGGACCGCAAAGGTATCCATCCTCAGACCCATCTGGCGAAATTCGCCGGCGTTCTGCAGGCCGATGCGTATGCCGGATTCAACGCGATTTATGCAACCGGTCGTGTACAGGAGGCTGCGTGCTGGGCGCACGCGCGACGCAAATTCTTCGACTTGCATGCAGCACGGGCCTCGCCAATCACCACTGAAGCCTTGCGCCGCATCGGCGCATTGTATGAGATCGAAGCAAGCATACGTGGCAAACCGCCACAGGTAAGACAGGCAGTGCGCCAGGCGCAGTCGCGCCCGCTCATTGATGCGTTGGAAAGCTGGCTGCGGGCAAGTTTGTTGACGCTGTCGCGCAAATCCGATACTACTGCGGCGATCCTGTACGCCCTCAATTTATGGCCAGCATTAACCCGCTATTGCGACGATGGCAGCAT
>NZ_PYFP01000004.1 GCF_003056055.1 Glaciimonas sp. PCH181 | reverse complement strand
CATAAGCGTGCTTAACTGCGAGACTGACAAGTCGAGCAGGTACGAAAGTAGGACATAGTGATCCGGTGGTTCTGTATGGAAGGGCCATCGCTCAACGGATAAAAGGTACTCTGGGGATAACAGGCTGATTCCTCCAAGAGTTCATATCGACGGGGGAGTTTGGCACCTCGATGTCGGCTCATCACATCCTGGGGCTGTAGCCGGTCCCAAGGGTATGGCTGTTCGCCATTTAAAGTGGTACGTGAGCTGGGTTTAAAACGTCGTGAGACAGTTTGGTCCCTATCTGCCGTGGGCGTTGGAAATTTGAAGGGGGCTGCTCCTAGTACGAGAGGACCGGAGTGGACGAACCTCTGGTGTACCGGTTGTCACGCCAGTGGCATTGCCGGGTAGCTAAGTTCGGAAGAGATAACCGCTGAAAGCATCTAAGCGGGAAACTTGCCTTGAGATGATATTTCCCGGGAACTAGATTCCCCTAAAGGGTCGTTCGAGACCAGGACGTTGATAGGCTGGGTGTGGAAGCGTAGTAATACGTTAAGCTAACCAGTACTAATTGCCCGTGCGGCTTGTCCCTATAACCTTAGCAGGTTATATATAAGCTAATGAGATATGTGTTTGCCTGAAAAGTGCAATCATACCCAGTGTTGGGGTAACGAAACCCTCGTTACCCCAACACATGAAACAAACTTTACTTCTTCTAGATTGCGTTGTGTGTTGCCCGATTGGGAACATATGACACTACAGTTTATGCCTGATGACCATAGCGAGTTGGTACCACCCCTTCCCATCCCGAACAGGACCGTGAAACGACTTTGCGCCGATGATAGTGCTGCAACCAGTGTGAAAGTAGGTCATCGTCAGGCTTTTATTAGAAAACCCTCCCAGAGAAATCTGGGAGGGTTTTTGCTTTGGGCAATCGAAATCGAATCGAAATCGGATCGATAGTCCCGGTACCACCATTCTTCATATGTAAGCGTCGTTCAAAGGCCGTATTGACAGCCCCGCATTTCAGCGGCTATTGCTTTGGCGCAGATATGATCGCCAGCCTAGATGCCAGATTCCAAGGCAGGAAGTCATCAATTTGATTGACGGGATGATCGGCAATATGCGTCAGGACGTAGCGCAACCATGCTGCCGGATCGACGCCATTGAGTTTAGCCGTCCCAATGAGCGAGTAGATAGCGGCGGCACGTTCGCCGCCATTGTCGGAGCCTGCAAACAGATAATTACGTCGTCCAATGGCGATACCGCGCAATGCGCGTTCGGCGGCCGAATTATCGATCTCGATGCTGCCATCGTCGCAATAGCGGGTTAATGCTGGCCATAAATTGAGGGCGTACAGGATCGCCGCAGTAGTATCGGATTTGCGCGACAGCGTCAACAAACTTGCCCGCAGCCAGCTTTCCAACGCATCAATGAGCGGGCGCGACTGCGCCTGGCGCACTGCCTGTCTTACCTGTGGCGGTTTGCCACGTATGCTTGCTTCGATCTCATACAATGCGCCGATGCGGCGCAAGGCTTCAGTGGTGATTGGCGAGGCCCGTGCTGCATGCAAGTCGAAGAATTTGCGTCGCGCGTGCGCCCAGCACGCAGCCTCCTGTACACGACCGGTTGCATAAATCGCGTTGAATCCGGCATACGCATCGGCCTGCAGAACGCCGGCGAATTTCGCCAGATGGGTCTGAGGATGGATACCTTTGCGGTCCGGCGTGTAAGCGAACCAGACTGCCGGGCATCGGTTGATCCCGATGGCCGGTCGTCGCGGACATACGTCCACAGTCTGGCTGTTTTGGTCTTGCCATTGCCGGGTGCCAGTACCGGGGATCGGGGTGTCGTCGGCATGTAATTTGGTCGTTGCCATCACATGACGGCGTACCGCATCGACCAGCGGTCGCAGCAGGCTGCTGGCAGCACCGACCCAGTCTGCCAATAATCCCCGATCCAGTTCCACACCTTCCCGGGCATAGATGACCGATTGCCGGTAGAGCGGAAGATGATCAGCGAACTTGCTCACCAGAATATGGGCGAGTAATCCGGGCCCCGCCAGACCGTGCAATCGGACGGCTGGGTGCCGGCGCCTGGACGATGCAGTCGCAGCAGGTGCAAGCGAGTTTGGGACGCACATGCCGGATGACCCGAAAGCTGGCCGGGACGAATTCAAGTTGCTCGGCAACGTCACTGCCGAGATGACGCAAATCGCCACCGCAATCGGGGCAGGCGGCATGCTCTGGCGTATAGATCTTCTCGTCCCGGGGCAAATGGGGCGGTAGCGGTTTGCGTGGTATCTTCGGACGCACTGGCTTCGTTGCCGGGGCAGCGCTGGCAACGTCACTTTCTTCTGTCTGCAAATCTTCTAACCGTAATTCGAGTTGTTCAATTTGCCGGTCCAGCTTCTCGGATTTGCGGCCGAACTGCAGCCGTTTGAGTTTGGCGATGAAGAGCTTGAGGTGTTCGATTTCGATGCGATGTGAGGACAGTGCGTCCTGTAGCTGCGCCACCGTTTCCCCGTGCAACGCAATGACCGCATCACGATCGGTAATCATCGCTTTTAAAGCGCTGATATCGTCGGGAAGGTGGGGCGGCGTTGACATGCCCCGTAGT